>DASXPZ010000531.1:0-7455 GCA_036493275.1 Pirellulales bacterium | reverse complement strand
ACTGGATTTCGAGCACGCCAACTGCGAGTGTTGCTTGCAACCGCCGGTTTTGGGACAGGTCCTCAGGAGCTTGGGAATGGAAAAGAAGCGCTTGTTTATCGTTGGCGCCGGCGGGTTCGGCCGCGAGGTCGCCGCTTGGGCGCGCGATTGCTGCCAAGCCGAAAATGACTGCGAGCTCGTCGGCTTCCTCGACGATAATCCCCGCGCGCTCGGTGACAAGCCGGCCGACCTGCGCGTGGTGGGCTCGATCGATCAACAGCAGTTTGGCCCGAACGACCGCGCCTTCGTCGCCATGTGCGAGCCGCGAATCAAGCAGAAGATCGTCGAAAAGCTGCGCGGCCGCGTCGAGTTCGCCAGACTGATTCATCCCACGGCCGTCATCGGCTCGCATTGCACGATCGGCCCCGGCTCCATCCTCTGCCCCGGCGCGATTCTCTCAACCAACGTCACCGTCGGCGAACACGTCCATTTGAATCTTAATGTCACCGTCGGCCACGACGCCCAGATCGGGTCGTATTCCACGCTCAACAGTCATACCGATATCACCGGCAGCGCCGTGCTGGCCGAAGGGGTTTTCTGCGGCTCGCACGCCGTGGTGCTGCCGAATGCCCGCGTCGGGGCATTCGCGCGAATCGGCGCCGGCAGCGTCGTGTTGCGTCACGTGCCGGCCGAAACCACGGTCATGGGGGTGCCGGCTCATCGGTTGTAGAATTCTTCTCGTCGCGCGAGGCCGGCTTTTCTCGCGCATCTTTCCCTTTCCGATTCAGGCAATCGCTTGTCGAAACTACGCCCGCTATTGATCTTTGGAACGCGCCCCGAGGCCATCAAGATGGCGCCGGTGGTGCATGAATGCCTGCGCCGCGCGGACCAGATCGAGCCGATCGTCTGCCTCTCGGGCCAGCATCGCCAGATGCTCGAACAAGTAACCGACTATTTCGGTCTCAAGGCCGATCTCGATCTGGCCTTGATGCGCCCCAACCAGACGCTGGCCGAGCTGACGGCCAATTGCTTCACCGGCATCGACGCGGCCCTCGCTCGGTTCGAGCCGGATTGCGTCGTCGCTCAGGGGGACACCACCACCGTAATGGTCGCGGCGCTCGGCGCATTTTATCGCCGCGTGCCGTTCGTTCACGTCGAGGCGGGGCTGCGGACCGGCAACTTGCAGGCGCCTTGGCCGGAAGAAATGAATCGCCGCGTCGCCAGCGTGGTGACCGCCGTCCACTGCGCTCCCACGGAACGATCCGCCCAAAATCTGCGCGATGAAAGCGTGCCGGACCAGGCGATCCATGTCACCGGCAACACGGTCATCGATGCACTGCTGTGGGCTGTGGAGCGGGAGCGCACCGGGCAGAGCCTCTGGCGCGAAAAGTACGCCATGTTGGGCGATGCCCGGCTAGTGCTGATCACGGGCCATCGCCGCGAGAACTTCGGGCAGGGATTTCAGGATATATGCCGGTCGATCGCCACGTTGGCCGAGCGATTTCCGGAGGTGCAATTCCTTTATCCGGTACATCTGAACCCGAACGTTCAGGAGCCCGTCCGCCGATTGCTGGGGAACAAACCGAACGTACACTTGACCGAGCCGGCGCCTTATCCGGAGTTTGTCTGGTTGATGGACCGTTCGACGGTTATCCTGACAGATTCCGGCGGAGTGCAGGAGGAAGCGCCGTCGTTGCGCAAGCCGATATTGGTGATGCGCGACACGACCGAGCGCCCCGAGGCCCTCGACGCCGGCGCGTGCGAATTGGTGGGGACCGACTACGAGCGGATCGTGGCCTCGGTCGCGCGATTGCTGACCGACGAACGCGAGTACGCCCGCCGCCAGCTCGACGTGAATCCTTATGGCGACGGCCAGGCGGCCCGCCGCATCGTCGATATTATGTTAGCGCAAGGTTGGCAACGATGAGCTTCGAGACGAGCCACGATTCGTTCCGCTCCGGTCGCGGGATCATCCCCTCCGAGACCAAGGTCTGCGTGATGGGACTGGGCTACATCGGTTTGCCCACGGCCAGCATTCTGGCCAACAAGGGTTACCACGTCTTCGGCGTCGACGTGCGGCCCGACGTGGTCGACACGATCAATCGTGGCCAGATCCACATCGAAGAGCCCGACTTGGACATCCTGGTTCGCTCGGCCGTGAACAGCGGCCAATTAAAGGCGGGCCTGGCGCCGGAGCCGGCCGATATCTTCATCATCTGCGTCCCCACGCCGATCAACCCCGACCATTCGCCCGATCTGTCGTACGTCGAGCAGGCGTCGCGCGCGATTCGTCCGCACGTTCGCGCCGGCAACCTGGTGATCCTCGAATCGACCAGCCCGCCGCTGACGACGGACAACGTCGTGCTACCGTGCGCGATCCCCGAGAGCCTGACGCCGGGCCGAGACGTGTTTGTCGCCCATTGTCCGGAGCGCGTGCTTCCCGGCCGGATCTTGCTCGAAGCGGTGCAGAACGATCGCGTGGTGGGCGGCATCACGCCGGCCTGCGCGCAGAAAGCGCTTGAGTTCTATCAGACGTTCGTCAACGGCGACGTCTTTGCCACCAGCGCCAAAACGGCTGAAGTGACCAAGCTGGTCGAGAACTCGTACCGCGACGTCAACATTGCATTCGCCAACGAGCTGTCGATTTTGGCCGAGCATCTCGATATCGATCCATGGGAATTGATCAGCCTGGCCAATCGTCATCCGCGCGTGAATATCCTTTCGCCCGGCCCCGGCGTGGGTGGGCACTGCATCAGCGTCGACCCCTGGTTCTTGGTTCACGCGGCGCCGCAATACACGCCGCTGATTCGCACCGCGCGCGAAGTGAACGACGCCAAGCCGCATCATGTGGTCGAACACGTGATTCGTCTGGCCCGCCAGTTCAGCTCCCCCAAGATCGGCTGTCTGGGCCTGACCTACAAGGCAGACGTTGATGATCTGCGCGAGAGCCCCTCGTTGGAAATCGTGCGCGAGCTGCGCAAGGTGGGAATCGGCGAGGTGCTGCCTTGCGACCCTTACATTTCGGCCAAGCGGTTTACGGAATTTCCGCTGTTTTCATTGTCTGACGTGCTGTCGCAATGCCAGATGCTGGTGCTGCTCACCGATCATCGTCAGTTCCGCGATGTGCCGCGAAAAATTCTGCAAGAGAAGGTGATCGTCGACACTCGCGGCACCTGGCGCTGAGCCCCGGCGCAACGCCCGCAATGAATATCCGCGATTGATCGAGCAACCATGAAACAGGTCGTGCAGAATTTTCGGTCGGGCGTCCTGGAATTGCTCGACGTCCCTTGCCCGACGGCCGGGCGCGGCCAATTGCTGATCCACTCGCGCGCCAGCCTGATCTCGGCCGGAACCGAGCGGGCGCTGGTCGAATTCGGCCAGGCGGGGCTGTTGGCCAAAGCCTGGCAAAGCCCGGACCGCGTCCGCCAGGTGCTCGAAAAAATCAAGACCGACGGCCTGTTTGCCACCTTCGAGGCCGTTAACGCCAAGCTCGACGATCCGATGCCACTGGGCTATTCGAACGCCGGCGTGATTGTCGAAATCGGCCCCGGCGTCGAGCGGTTTGCCATCGGCGATCGTGTCGCCAGCAACGGCGGCCACGCTGAGATGGTCAACCGGCCCGTCAATCTCTGCGCCAAAATTCCAGACGGCGTCCCCGACGCGCAGGCTAGCTTCGCCGTCGTCGCCTCGATCGGCCTTCAAGGCATTCGCCTGATCAAACCCGAGATCGGCGAGTCAGTCGCCGTCTTCGGACTGGGTCTGATCGGACTGCTGGCCGTGCAGATGCTTTCGGCCAGCGGCGTGCGCGTGCTGGGGATCGATCCCGATCGTTCGCGCCGCGAGTTGGCCGCGCAGTTCGGCGCGATCGCCATCGACGCCACGGCCGATGCCGTCGCCGCGGCGCAAGCGCAAACGCATGGCCACGGTGTCGACGCGGTGCTGGTCACCGCCTCGGCCAAAGAAGATTCGATCCTTAGCCAGGCGGCGCGGATGTCGCGCAAAAGGGGCCGGATCGTGCTCGTCGGCGTGGTCAACATGGAGCTCAACCGCGCCGAATTCTACGATAAAGAGCTCAGCTTCCAGGTTTCTTGCTCGTACGGGCCGGGCCGATACGATCCGCGCTACGAAGATCAGGGGGTCGACTATCCGTTCGCCTTCGTCCGCTGGACCGAGCAGCGAAATATCGAGGCGGCGCTGGGGCTGATGGCCGCCGGCCGGCTGAATGTTGATCGACTGATGACCAGCCGCGTTCCGCACGCCGAGGCCGCGCGGGCCTACGAGCTGCTCAAGACCGACCGCTCGCAACTCGGCGTCGTGCTCGAATACCCGAGCGACGCGCCGCCGCTCGACCGCGTGACGCCGAATCCCAACGCCGCGCTGCTCTCCGGATCGGCTGCGCCGGCCAAGGCTGCCGGGCAGGTTGTCGTGGGAGTCATCGGCGCCGGCAGCTTCACGCTCCGCGAGCTGTTGCCAGCGCTGAAAAAGACTCCGGCGCGGCTGATCAGCATTGCCAGCGCCGGCGGAGTGAGCGCGGCCCACGGCGCTCGCAAATTCGGTTTCGTCCGCAGCACGACCGATTACAAGACGATCCTGGCCGATCCGTCGATCAATACCGTCTTCATCACGGCCCGGCATAATTTGCATGCGCCGCTGGTGGTCGAAGCGCTCGCGGCCGGCAAACACGTGTTCGTCGAAAAGCCACTGGCGATCACGCGCGGCGAGCTGCACAAGATTCGCGAGACTTATGCCGCTAGTCGTGGCCTGCAATTGATGGTCGGTTTTAACCGCCGCTTTTCGCCCCACGCCGTGCGCATGAAACAATTGCTCGCCGGGCGTTCGCAACCGGCTACGATCGAAATGCTGGTCAACGCCGGGCATCTGCCGGCTGATCACTGGATGCACGATCCGCAAGTCGGCGGCGGCCGCATCATCGGCGAAGGGTGCCACTTTATCGACCTGCTGACGTTCCTCGTCGGTTCTCCCATCACCAGCGTGCAGGCGGTCATGGTCGGCGACACCAACGGCATGGCCACGCGCAACGACCACATGAGCGTGCTGCTTTCGTTCGCCGATGGCTCGTTGGGGAACGTGCATTATTTTTCGGCCGGGCATCGCTCGTTTCCCAAAGAGTCATTGCGGCTTTTCTGCCAGGGGCGCGTGCTGGAACTCGACAACTTCCGCCGGCTGCGCGGCTATGGCTGGCCCGGCTTCAAAAAGCAGAACCTGTTCCGCCAGGACAAGGGACACCAGGCCGAGATCTCGGCCTTCATCGAGCGCGTAGCGCAAGGCGGTCCGCCATTGATCCCGGCAGATCAACTTTGGAACGTCACCGAAGCAACGTTCGCAGCGGAAGAAGCCGCCACGGATCACACGCGCGTGCAGCTCGAGGCGTGAGGAAGCTAGCCGTTATTCGTTTGCAAGCCGGGCCGGCGGCAATTTAGAAAGCCGATCGGTAGTTCGCTTCGGCCGTCGAGCGTCAGGTCGGCTAGGGCTTCTCCCAAGACCGGCGCGAATTTGAAGCCGTGGCCTGAGAGGCCGGCGACGAAGGCCAGGCGCTCGTCGGCCGGATGGCGATCGACGACAAAGTGCTCGTCGGCGCTCATCGTGTACATGCAGACGGCGTGATGCGTCACGCGTTGTGAAACCTCCGGCAGGCAGGCGACGATGAACGCGCCGACGCGCTCGCGATCCGCCAGGTCGAGATCGCGGCTGACCGCCAGCGGATTGTCAACTCTCTGGCCGCCGGAGTGTTCGGCGACTTTGATCTCGCCGGCGTCTATCTCCGGAAAACCGTAGAAGACGCCGCCGGGCGTTTCGTACAAGAACGCCGGGGAGCGGTTCGCCGCGCGATAGGCCACGGAGTTGGTCGCGAACCAGAATTGCGGTTTGCGGCGGACCTCGAACTTGAGGTTCAAGCCGGCCGGCCAGCAGAGAGAGGGCCTACCATGAGAGCCTGCGCCGCCAGCCAGCCAATCGCCGGCCCAAGCGCCCGCGGTGATAACCAGGCGGACGGCGTTGTATCGACCACGATCGGTAACGACCGTGATCTCAGCCGCGTTCGGTTGGCAATCGATCACCGTCTCGCCGGTGTGCAGCTCAGCCCCGGCGGAAACCGCGTCCGCCAGTTGTGCTTCCACGCATGCCTCGACCAGCAGATAGCCGGCTCGCGGCTCGTAGACGCCTGTCATCCCGTCCGGAACGCGAAAGCCGGGCCAGCGGCGCGTCACCTCGCCGCCGCTCAGCGTTTCGATTTGCAGCCCATGTTGCTGGGCGCTGCGCACGACGCCGGGCACGACCACGCCATCGGCCGGGCCGACTTCGAGCAGGCCGCTCTCGAAGAACAATCGCTCGCCGCGGCGAGCTTCTAACTCGCGCCACAGTTCGTACGAGCGCAGCACGAGCGGCACGTAATCGGGATGTTCGAAGTACGCCTGGCGGATCATCCGCGTGCGGCCGTGCGAGCTTCCCTGGTCGTGGGCGGGGCCGAAACGCTCGATGCCCAACACGCGGGCGCCGCGCCGAGCCAGGGCAGAAAGAGCGGCGCTGCCGATCCCGCCGGCGCCCAGCACGATTGCGTCGTAGAGGGACATAGAAGTAGACGATCGGGCTACGGAGTAGAGACGGTGAACTCGATGCTCGACACGCCGGTCTTTTCGCCCAGCGCGTCTTCGATCGTCAATTGTAGCCGGTAGCGGCCGCTGGTGATCCCCTTGGGCAGATGAAGGCGGTAGCGAACGAAATAATCGCGGCGCGGATTTTGGCAAGATTCTTCCATCGTCTGCGGCTCGTCCTTGGCGACCGGAGCGCCGGCGGCGTCGAGAATCTGGTAGCTGGTCTTCAACATCGTGTGGTAGCCGCGATGCGTCTCGACGCTCTTGAAGTTCTCCACTTCGGCGTAGAGCAATACTTGCTGGCCCGGAGCGAAGTTGTTGTCTTTGAAGCGCGTGTAGACGCCATAGCTGCTGACTTCGGTGCAGAAGGCCATGTTCCGCACTCCCAGCGAGCTGAGCTGCGCGAGGCGCGCCGTCGCTTCGGAAAGTCGCTGGCTCGCCTCCGATGCGCGGCGAGCAGGATCCGGAATCCGCTCGACGTCCAGCCAGGTGGCCATGGCGCGGAGTTGCTTGTCCCAGTAATCTTGCTCGGTGGGGCTGAGACCTGCGATCGGTCGCAGCGCGTCTTCACGACGGCCTGCCGCCAAGTAGAGCAAGCGCAGATAGGCGTGCCGCGGAGCGTCGCTGGCGTTCTTCACCGGCTCTTGTAAAGACGCTTCAAGCGCGACAATGGCGGCCGTCAGGGCCGCGTCTTGCGTCAGCGGCGCGGCGGGCGTCGTGAAACTTACTGGTCGCACGGCCGGATCGAAAATGGCCGGGGCAGCCGTCGGCGCCGTCGGGGTAGTCTGCGCATTGTCGAGGACCAATGGTCTCGGCTCGCCCGTTGCGGCGACAGGCATCGCTGTCGCAGGGGGTTGGAACGACG
>DASXPZ010000530.1:0-1819 GCA_036493275.1 Pirellulales bacterium | reverse complement strand
ATGTGGCTTCGATTCCGTTTCTGTGGGTGATGCCGCTGAGTCTTTACTTGCTGTCGTTCATCATCGCTTTCGATCACGAGCGTTGGTATCGGCGGCTGCCCTATGGCGTCGCGGCGATGATCGCCATCTATTTGACCGCTGGCATGTACAGCCCGGGCGTATGGAGCGCGGGCTGGCTGGGAACGGTGCATCGCCTGATCTGGGGAGGGGCACCGGGCGAGTGGGAAGTTTCGTACGGCCTGCCGCTGGAGCTGGCCTGCGAGTTCAGCACGCTGTTTTTGATTTGCATGCTCTGCCACGGCGAGCTGTTTCGCCTGCGGCCCGCGCCGCGTTATTTGACAAGTTACTACCTGATGATCGCGGCGGGCGGGCCGGTAGGCGGTGTGTTCGTCGCCTTGATCGCCCCCACACTTTTCAGTTCGTACGTGGAGTGGAAACTTGGCATTGTGGGAGGCTTCATTCTGGCCGCGGTCATCACGTTCGCCCTGGCCGGAAGGCCGAGAGCCAGCGGATCGCCCGCCCCGAAGAAACCGAAGTTTATCGGCACCCTGCGGCTTGCGGGCATTGTGGTGGCGCTGGCGGCACTGTTCGAAATCGGGCAACTGATGCGCGGCGATGAACTGTCGACGCGGCCGATCCTGGCACAGGTGCGCAATTTCTACGGCGTTCTGGCCGTGGCCGACGAAAATGCGGATAGTCCGACCGAGCACTCGCATGTCCTCTTTCACGGCATGACCAACCATGGCATGCAACTGGTCGATCCCGACCTGCGCCAAACTCCCATCGCCTACTACATCCCGGAGAGCGGAATCGGCCAGGTGCTGCGCTACTACGGTCGGCAAGACAACCTGCGCGTCGGCATTGTCGGTCAGGGAGCGGGAGCGCTGGCCGTCTATCTTCGCGGGCCGGGCCAGACGATGCGCTTTTACGAGATCAATCCCGAAGTGCCGCGACTGGCCGAAGAATACTTTACTTTTCTGGCCGACGCCCGCGACCGTGGTGCGACAATTGAGTTGGTGCTGGGCGATGCGCGACTGACGCTGGAGCGGGAGTTGGTCCAACCGCAAGCATTCGATGTGCTCGCGCTCGACGCCTTCAGTGGCGATTCAATTCCGAATCACTTGCTGACGCAAGAAGCATTCGACATCTTTGTTCGTCATTTGGCCCCCGGCGGCGCGATGATCGTGCACATTTCCAATCGCTATCTCGATTTGGCACCGGTCGTTTACGGGCTGGCCGAACACTTTGGGCTGCGGGCCGAGCGCATCTTCTCGGTCGACGCGAAGCATGGCGGCTGGGGAGCCGACTTCATCATCCTGTCGCACAATGGCGCCATGCTCGACACGTTGCACCAGGTTGAAGGAACGATCCCGCGCGATCCGCCCAAGCCGCCGTTCCTGCTGTGGACCGACCAGAAGCACAATCTGCTCGAGGTGCTGCGGTAGTCGTGCGAAGCGCCGACCGCACGATGCGCTAGCTGCTGACCGGTCCAAACGATTCGCCGGCGCGCACCGGATAGCCGCGCAAGAACTGGCCCGCCGAGAGCACGCGCTTGCCGGCCGGTTGCAGCCGCTCGATCCGCAGCGCGCCGGCGCCCGTGGCGACGAGCAGGCGATCGCCCTCGGCCACCAGCACTTGTCCAGGCACGGCGGCGGTGCTTTCCGTTGTGCTTTCGACCGTGGCGGCATCCAAAATCAGCCGTAGCGGCGCGCTGCCTGGTCGCCGCCAATCGGTATAAGTTTTTGGCCAACCGGCCAGCGCTCGGATTTGGTTGTAGATGGCCACCGCCGGCCGGGACCAATCGACCTGGCCATCGATC
>DASXPZ010000529.1:0-3700 GCA_036493275.1 Pirellulales bacterium | reverse complement strand
CGGCGCGTTTCGCAACGATACGCTGGACCTGACCAACGTTCCGGCGCCGATTGACGTGTTGGGAAACTACTCCACGCTGGGGCTCAACGCTCAGGCCACGACCGGCACGTTCTATTACGACCTGCCCGGCGTCATCTCTGGGAATTACAACTATTATTTCAATTCGAGCGTCGAACAGCCGTTGATCGGCAATGTGTCGATCGTCGGAAACCAACTCCACGTTTCGATTCCCTACTCCGGCGGCTTGACCTATTTTGAACCTGCGATCGGTTTGAACTTCACCTACGCAATCTCCGGCACGATCGTTGGAAATGTAACCCTTCTGCCGGAACCTGCCAGCGGAGTATTGGCCGCGGTTGGCATGCTTCTGATGGGCGGATGCGCTGGCGTCGCCCGCCGCGCCTCGCGTGCGTGAGCAAGGTAATCGCGGACGTGGACGCCTTCAGCGATTTAACTTTGCGCTGGTAGGATGGTCCGATGGCAACTCCAAACCAACCGCGGCGCCGGTTTCGTTTCAGCCTCCGCACGCTGCTGGGGCTGGTGGTGGTGGTTGCGATCCCGCTGGCGTGGGTTGCCAAGGAGCGAGGGGAATCCCGTCTAGAAGGAGAACTCGCCGACACACTGCAATCGCATGGCGCCCTGAATCTCGAACTCGGCGGGCCCTACGATTCTCTAGACCCCTTGTTAAATAGAGAGCCGCAGGGGTGGTGGCGCGACGTCGCCCGGAATGTTCTGGGAGAGCGGATTCTTTTCTTGAGCGGTCGGGGAGAATACTTCAACGACCTTACGCCGATCGCACGGCTCGCGAGCTTGCAATGGCTCTCCCTGCTAGAGACCGAGGTCAACGACCTCAAGCCGCTGGTAAAACTTAAAGAGCTAACGGGTTTGGGCATCGAGTCCTCTCAACTCGACGACTTAACAGCGCTTTCTGGCCTTCCGAACATGCAACAACTGATGCTGGAAGGCGAGCGAATCAGAGATATCACACCGCTCAAAGCCCTTACCAACTTGTCGGATCTGCGGCTCTACAAAACGCAAGTCAAAGACCTCACGCCGCTCGCTGGGATCACAAACTTGAAGTGGCTCTTGCTGAATGGCACGCCCGTTAGCGACATTACTCCGCTCGCCAGGCTGAAAAAATTGGACAGGCTGAATCTCGATGGAACGCAGGTGAATGACCTCGCGCCTCTGGCGGAATTACACGACTTGCAAGACCTCTTTTTACTCTCCACCCCGGTCAGCGACCTCACGCCGCTTTTCGGCCTTAAAAAACTACTTTGGCTTCGTGTGAATAAGACCGGTATCACCAAAGAACAGATCGACGCTTTACAGAAAGCGCTGCCAAAGTGCCAGATCGATCATGATCCGTTTCCCTGATATAGTGGCGGCGCCGAAAGCAGGCATCGCTCGGCGGGAGCCTCGCTCTCCCGGTTTTTGGCCTTCAATCCCCTAGCACAACGCCGCGCCAACTTTCTTGGAATACCACGATGACGCCTGGCGACGACTCTCGTGAAATCGCGTTCTGGCTCGACGCCGCTGTACTCACGCTGGAGGACTTCGACGACGCCGAGAAGAGTGGCGACGCGGAGAAAATTCGCGCCGTCCTCAAGGTGCTGGTTTCGGTCTCTTGCCGGTACAAACCGTGGGAAGACCAGCGCGCCGCCGCCACCGCGGCCTTGATCGACGAGCGGCTGCGTAAATATTATCCCGATCCTGAAGCGCGCCGCGCCTATCGAGCGACGCCCCACAGTCCCCTTTGGGCCCCCGGCGGCTACGCCGAACTTGCGCAGCAAACCGCCTGACACGCGGCCGCCGAGTAAACGCAAAGCATTGCTCCGGGGGATTTTCGGCAGCCCATCCTGCAGTCGCAAAGGGCCCCGCGGCCCGGCAATTGGCGATTTTTTCGCAAGTTGCATTGACCGAGCCGTCGATGAGCCTGAAGATAGCCCGGATAGATTATGCAAGCACTCCTCACCACGCTGACGGCCTTTTCGCTCGCCATCCACGCCCTGGTTGGTTGTTGCTGGCATCATGCCCAGCGGTGTGATTGCGGAGCCGAGTCAACGGCCCTCGCAGCTAACGTCGAATCGCGCTGCCAGCATTGCCATCACGCGTGTCACGATCACGCGAAGCATCATCGGGTCTCGGACCGGCAAGCTGACGAAGGTCAGTCGACGACTCCGACGCCTTGTCCTTGCAAGGTGGAGTGCCACGGCTTCTGCACTTACCTGCCGCCGGAAAAATCGCCGCTGGAAAGCGCCGCCGACGGTCCGGCCTTTGCTCTGCCGCTCAATCCGCTCGTGCACGATTCGACGACCGATTCGCTGGCGGCGCATTGGGAATGGCTCGCCGATCCGGGTGACTCTGCGCAGCCGCTGCGCATTCATCTTTTGCATCAAATCTTTCTGATTTGATAACGCTGGCCATCGGCTGACCTCCAGCAGGTTGGCCTGCTGCGCGATTCGCCGAACGCGGACGGGTAGCAACTCTTCTGTGGCGCCAGGTGATTGCAACATTCTTGAAGATGATTTCTCACGCTCCGATTAGAGCGCAGGGGGTTCGACGATGTCACGGTCCTCGATTCCAAATTCCACCGCTGCCCCGCCGTCCGATTCGCGCGGCGCGCTGCGGCTGCATGACGCCGTCGCGCCGGCGGAGCGCCTTTCCACGGCTCCTTCCGCGAGCCATGCGCATTCACCCTGGAACAACCTGAAGCGAATCACGCCGACGCTGTTGATCGTGGCCTTGTTGGCCGGGCTCGCCTTCTGGGGGCACAGCACCGATTGGACCTTGCCCAAGCTCTCGGCGCTCTTTGGCGGCGGCGAGATCGCTGAAGAAGAGTGGTGCAAGGCGCACAACGTGGCCGAGGCGGAGTGCATTGAATGCAATTCGACCTTGCTGCCGCCGGAGCAGGACTTTGGCTGGTGCAAGATTCATGGCGTGGCGCAATGCCCTTACGAGCATCCGCAGGTGGCGCAGCTCAAGGAAACACCGACCATTACACCGGCCGATACGGAACGCGCCGCCCGGGCGCTGGCGCTACGGCCGCGCGCCGAAAACAACAGTCGCTGCAAGCTCCATCTACGTCGCATTCAGTTCGCTTCGATCGAGGCTCTCGATAAAGCGGGAGTCGATATCGCGGTCGTAACGCAACGGCCGATCATCGAAGCCGTCACGGCGCCGGGCGAGGTCACGTACGATCAGACGCGGACTGCCCATCTGGCAAGCCGTGTAACGGGCACGGTGAGCGTTGTGTTCAAGCAAGTTGGCGATCGCGTTCAAAGCGGCGACCTGCTGACGCTCGTCGATTCGGCGGAGGTGGGGCGCGGCAAAAGCGACCTGCTGCAAGCGATTTCGCAATTCCGCCTGAAGAAAACCAACGTCGCGCGGCTCACCCCGCTGTTCGAGAACGGGTCGGTCCCCGAGCGAAATCTTCGCGAGGCGGACTCGGCGCTCGAGCAGGCGGAGATTCAAATGCTCAGCGCGCAGCAGCACCTGATCAACCTGGGACTCGACGTCGACGTGGCTCTGCTCGAAGGTTTGGACGCCGCCGAGTTGAGCCGCCGCGTCAGCCTGCTGGGAATTCCGGCAGACGCCCTTCCCAGCGCCCAGGGCAAGGCGCCCACGTCGAACTTGTTTCCGCTTCGGGCGCCACTGGATGGCGTGGTGATTGCCCGGCACGTCGTGGCGGGCGAAGTCG
>DASXPZ010000528.1:0-8815 GCA_036493275.1 Pirellulales bacterium | reverse complement strand
CACCGAAGAAGCGTTGCGTGATGATGAACGGGCTATTCGAGGCGCCGAATTGATAGAACCCGTTCAGACCTTGGTTGCTCTTGCCGGGGTTCTCCCAGTAGAGGCATTGCGAACCGAAGAAATAAACGCCTTGCGCACCGTTCACCGGCCCGTTGAATGTTGGGATATAGCCCGTTTGTCCCCAATAGCCCACGCCAAATCGTCCCGGCAGATCATCCTCGGTCATCGTCCAACTTGTGCCAACTTCGCCGATATGAAAGTAATGGCCGTTGAAGTGCGGTCCTTCCAGCCCGGTCTGTTGCTGCAGCGCCAGACTGCCGTCGAAAAAGCCGTACTGCAGGTAGAAGTCGTCCACCGGCGTGAGCGCCGCCACCACGCCCGCCGCCGAGTTGTAATAGCCAGGGATGACTCCCAACATCGTCGGGTTCACGTATAGCGGCGTGAGAATCGCGCCCGATACGCCTGGGATGTCTCCTGCGCCGTTGAGCGTTGGCTTGGGCTTGACGACGTTGGCAAAATCGTAAGTCGGCACCGATTTGCCGACGCGCACGACCAGCTTCTTATCGAAGAATTCCTGACGATACCAGAGTTGGTACAACTCCGAGCGATCGGTTGGTGCGCGGTTATCGAGCGAGTTGAAGCCCAATGCGGAACCGGCTAATGAGTTTGGCGAGCCAGGATTCTGCGCGATGCCATTGACGACGGTCGGACCGCCGTAACCAGCGTGATACAGGTATTGCGTGCCGAACAGGCCCCCTTCCCACAAGCCTCCTTTGTCGGTGTCGAACGACAAGTCGCCGATCGTAAGATTCTGTCCGGCCCATTGGCCCGGCCCGAGACCGCCGGAGAGAATGCCGCTGCCGTTATTCACCACTACTCCGCCGAAGCGCAGGCCATTGCGGTTGATGCCAAGCGTGTCTCCCAGTTCGCCGCTACCCACGATGATATTCACCGCCGCCGGGTTGGCCGGGATCGACGAAGGACTGCTATTGGCGCCGGCCGACTGAGCCGACGATCGTTCGCCGGCCGATTGCTGCGGGCTGCCGCCGCCTGTGTTGACATTGGTGTTTCGAACGCCTGCGGCGCCATTCGTTCTGTACCCGCGCGCAGACGGTTCGAAATTCGGTCCACCACCGAGCGAATGGCCATCGGCAGTTGTCGATTCCGCTTCGGCGGTTTTGGTCTCGCTGTTCTCCCATCCGGTCAATGCGACGTTGTCTGCTGCTATCGCCACGTCGCCGGCAGCGCCGCCCATAAAGGCCAGGGCCAAGGCGCCGTGGAGCAAGTTGCGTGGTAGCCGGACCGCCATTCATCACCCGCGAAATTGGCCAGTGACCGCTCGGCCAAGAAGGATGCGAGAACTGTGGAAAACTTCAACGCCCTGAGCGGTTGTTGCGCATGTACGCATTGTTCTTCTTCGGTTGTTCTTGACGCTGGGGATACATCTAGCGGCGCGGGAACGCACGGCCGGCGCGTGACTTTGCGGCCTGCGTAAAGCTTGCCGGGCCAACTTGCGTTTTGTCCTGTCCAGGAGTGCTGGCGCCGCGTCAAAAAAGGAGATGCCCAACGGCCAGGGCCGTCAACAATCGAAGACGCTATCGGAATTCCAGCGTCTTCGTGCTGGTAACATGCGGCTTCAATCCTTCGCGATCCGTGAAGAAAGTGTCCTTCGCCTTGCCGGGGCTGAAGAGTTTGGCCGCCTGATCGTCCCAGTGTTTCGACTCCGGGTGATCGCTCTGACCGAGCGGCACGACCATGTACGACTTCGGCGGGTTCGACAGCACCACAATCTGCGTTGAAGTCTGTCCGCCGTGGCCGATCTTGAGATCGCCTACGTTGTCGTACGAGATCGCCCGCGGCGTCGCCATGCCGGCCTCCTTCACGCTGCCGCCGCCGACCGGATACGTTTCCTTCCCTCCCTTGCGGGCGACGCGGAACACGTCGCCGTAGCGCGCGGCCACGCCCCCCGGTTTGCCACCTAGCCACTCCGCTGCTTTCGTCAGCGCGGCGAGCGTTTCTGCGTCGGTCAATTCCTTTGGCGGTTCGAGCGCTTCGGTCGTTTTGCCAGGCAGCGCCATTTTGAAGGCGTAGAACGAAAGGGCGCCGGCGCTATCGGGATCGGCTCGGCGGTTCCACTCGGCAATGTTCGCGAAGACCTTGGCGGCGTCGCCCGATTTGTCGCCGTCGCTGGCGCTCTTCCAGGCGGCGGCGATCCGTTCTTGCCACTTTTCGGCGCCCAGGATTCGCGTGCAAAAGGCGAGATCGATCGCTTCGTCGAGCGTGAGCGAACTATCCGTGTGCAAAATCTCATTCACCGTTTCCGCGCGCTGGTGCGACGGGCGTCCGGCGCCGAAGTACAAATAAGGCCGCTTGGCGCTCTCGGGCGTCATCGGCCCGGAACGCATCATGTGTATCGGCGGCACGTTGCAGTTCTGCATATAGCCGCAAGGAGGGTTCGTGATCTGCACCAGATCGGAGAAAGGGTGCATGCCGGCGAAATCGTTCTTCGAGACGTTTCCTGGCACCGGCCGATCGGTCGGCAGGCCGTGATTGCGGATCGGCACGCGACCGTCATGCACGTAAAAGGTGTCGCCGTCGATCGTGCCGATCATGATATTCTGCGGCATCAGCTCGCAACTCGCCAGCGCCGCCTTGATCTGATCGAGACTGCGGGCCGAGTGGACCTTGTACAATTCTTCCATCAATCCCGCGCGATCGACGTACGCCAATGCCATCGCGTAAGCCTTGTTCTCCTTGCGGGCAGAGACCGGCCCGTGATGCGTGTCGGCGACTTCGAAATGTTTTTCGACCTGCTTGTCCCCTTCGCGGACGCGGAGCGTGATCTTACGCGTGGTCATGTCGCGCCACTTGCCGTCGACCTCGTATTGCAGCGGATTGTCTGGATTGACGGTTTCTTCGTACACGTCGGCAGTGTCGGGACCGCCCGTGGTCATGGCGATCGACGCGTATTGCGTATGCCCCAAGCCGGGCATCGGTAGCCCCAAGATGGCCGCGCCCGAAAGGGCAAAGTCCTCTCCCGTGGCGTACATCCGCTGCTCATAAAAGCGAAACGGCCCGTACCAACTGAGGTGCGGGTCGATCAGGGCGATCACCTTACCGTTTGCGCTCCGCTTGGGAGAAATGATCCATTCGTTCGAGCCGCGATAGGCCGCCGGGGCAGATCGCTTGATCCCGATCCGCTCCAAATCCTCTTCAGCCTGTCCCTCGGGCCAGCCCCAGATGATGAACCGGCTAAGCATGATCGGGTGATGGGGTTCGAGCTTTTGCACCCAGGCGGGCTTTTGCTCGGGATGCTCCGCCATGAACTTTTCGACGCCGGCGATGTACGCGGCGCAGACGCGTTTCAGCTTGGGGTCCATCTTCTCATAGTGTTCGCGGGCGACCTCTTCGTGCCGCCAGACGCGCGAGCGATAGTCTTGATCGATCAAGTCCGGCCCGGCGATTTCGGCTAGCGTGCCGGCGGCCAAGCGATAGTTTTGCAGCAACTGCTCCAGGCGATCTTCGGCCTGCGCGTAACCGGCCGCGTAGGCCGCGCCGGCCAGGCTCTCTGCATAGATGTGCGGAACGCCGTAGTCATCTCGATAGATGGTGATCGACTCAGCGTTTGCCGCCGAGGCGTAGAGGGCCAGAACGACAAGGAGACAAGCCTGGCAAGCAGAACAAACCAAAACGCGCATCAATTCAATCTCCAGAAACGATGTCGGACACGGTCGGGAGAGAGTATTCTGCTTCGCGCCTCCACGGCAGTCAAACGGAGCGAGCCACAACCGCCCCTCGCAACTCCGCGACGGGCCGAGAGTGCGAGGCTCCTGTCGAGCAAAGAAGTGCGTTCGATGAAGCCCCACCGAGGATGTCCGCCGGCAATCGAAACGCTTGTCACGCGGAGGACCGCGTAACCTCCCAGAATGCGTTGCGACTTGAACCGGGAGTGCGAGGCTCCCGCCGAGCAGCGAACCGCTTTTGGCGTTCCTACCTCCTTGGCCGGTAGAGGGGATTCCCCCATCGGCGGCGCTGGGCCATCAATTACCCGGCTCGACCCGGTCTCTGCTTTGGAGCATACTCCAGATTGGTCCGACAGAATGGACCTGTCCGTCGCCGATAACATCCAGAGCGACTGGCGACTTGAATTTCATAAACGCTGAAAGGGCCGCATGCGATATTGGCTAGGGTGGCTCTATCTGCGCAGCTTCGGCTGGAGAATCGAAGGGCCGAAGCCTCCGTTCAAAAAATACATGATCCTCGCCGCGCCCCACACCAGCAATTGGGATGTGCCGGCGATGCTGGCGATGTCGTACGTTTACGGCATTCGCGTCTCGTGGATCGGCAAGCATTCTCTCTTCCGCGGACCGGTCGGTCCGCTGATGCGCTGGCTCGGCGGTGTTCCGGTCGATCGCCGCGCGCGCCACAACGCCGTGCAGCAGATGGTCGACGAATTCAACCGTCGCGATGAGCTCTGCCTGATGATCACGCCCGAGGGGACGCGCGACAGGGCCGAGTGCTGGAAGAGCGGCTTCTATCACATCGCTCGCGGCGCCGACGTGCCGATCGTCCTCGGCCTGCTCGACTTTAAGCGCAAAGTGGGGGGACTTTTCGAGGCCGTCTATCCTTCGGACGACATCAAGGCCGACATGGATAAGATCCGCGCCTTCTATAAGGGGGCCAGCGGAAAATACCCTGAGTGCTTCGGGCCGATCTACCTGCGCGAAGAATCAGCGGTCGAAGCGAGCTGACTTGCCACGTTGGCCAGCGCGTTCAAATGCCGCGCGAGCGCCACGGCGTTGGCCAATCGGCGGTTCGCCCGGCCAGGTCGGCCTGCGCTGTCGCTGACCAGTCCTTCGGCTTCGACGATCTCATCGAGCGTTCCGTAGCGCCTGTGGGAAGGAATCTCGGTCGACTTGAGTAACAACAGTTGATGCGCTGTGTGAAAACCATCCGGCGAAAGTTCGTCGACGAACGATAGTTGTTCGAGTAATCGAGCGGTCCCCTGGTTGTAAACCGCCAGCGTGTCGCTCGGGCGGAGAAACGCCTGCCAGGCCCGTCGCGCTTCGTCGAGCGAAAGCGCGCCGTCGAAAACTTCGCGCGCGAGCTCCAAGTGGCCAAGGAACGCGTCATCGAGCGGCGCCGGGGGGTTGATCGCGCAGGCAAAGCGTTCACCTGATCCGATCCGCTCCGCGACCCAATAAATCGGCGGTTTGGCGGTCCGCCCGTCGCCGCGCGTTCCGGGGGCCGACTCGCCATAGGCTACGACCACGTTCGCCAGATCGTCGACGATCGAAAACGGAATGTTCCCGCAAGCTCGGCGGCGCGATTTCTTCCGCCTACCATATTCGGCCTTCGGGTGGGCCAATTGACGCTCGACCGTCAGGTCGAACGCGGCCATCAATCGGCCGACGCCGGCGGTCTCTGGCTCCAACACCGCGAGCGCGGCGACGATCGCCTCGACCGTCGATAGCGCCACGTCCGACGGCTCTCGCCGAATGCGATACCGGCTGGGTGAAGCAGGCGCAAGGCGAAATCTGGGAAGGGCCGCGAGCGCCGGAATGTCTCGCACCAAAGTCTTGGCGTGATGCCACGTGCCGTCGAGAATGACCAACTGCTCCGGCAGCTCGTCCCGTGGGATGTCTGTCAACAACTGCGCGTTGGCGCCGGGATACAACAGCGCGGCGCGCGGCTTCAAGCGGAGCCGTGCGGCCAACTGCGCCGTGTGATCCGCTAGTAGCGTGGAGTTAGCCAGCGCCCGATGCACGATTCGCGCCGTGTTGAACGGATGGAACCGCTCGCGCATGTGTTGCAGAATCAGGACCTCGGTCAGGTTGTCGATCGTGGGGATCGACGCGCAGTAGCAATCGCGCCGCGGGCGGAAGCAACCGTAACACCGGTCGCGATTACTCCCGGCCATGGCCGGATTGTGAGGAATTTGTAATGACATGCCACCGAAGCTTAACAAATCGCAACCGTCACAAGAACGGCAGCGCAGCGCCCAAAGCATTCCGGGAGTGCGAGATTGCCTCGCCCTCCCGGACAACTGCATGCGATCTCGACTACGGTATCAGAACAATTTTTTTTGACCACCACGCGCCGTGGGGGGCCGAAAGTGATCGATCGACGTCGCCGGGAGCGAACGAGCCAGGCCGGCCCGCTCGGCGAAGGTCTGGAATAGCTGCTTGATCTGTTCCGCCAGCAGGCCAGTGCCGCGCATTCGTTCGCCGAACGCTGCCTTGTTTAGCGCGCCGCCGCGCGTGGCGCGGATGGCGTTCTCGATCTTCTGTCGGCTGTCGGGTCGATGTTCATCGAGCCACGCCATGAAGATCGGCGCCACGGCCAAAGGCAGCCGCAATAGGACGTAGCTCGCCGAGGTTGCGCCCGCTTCGGCCGCCGCACTGAGCACCGCCGGAATTTCCACGTCATTCAAGCCGGGTATGATCGGCGCCACCATCACCTTCACCGGAACGCCTGCGCCGGCCAAAGAGCGAATGGCCGCCAGTCTCGCCGCCGGAACGCTGGTGCGCGGTTCCATCACTCGCGCCAACTGCTGATCGAGCGTCGTCACGCTCACGCCGACGCGCACCAGGTTCAACCTCGCCATCTCGCGGAGCAAATCGAGATCGCGGAGGATCAACGCGTTCTTCGTGATGACGTCGATCGGCTGGCGCGCCTCGAGCGCTACTTCCAGGCATTGCCGCGTGACGCGGAATTCGCGCTCGGCCGGCTGGTAGCAGTCGGTCACGCCCGAGAGGACGATCGTCTCCGGCTTCCATTTGCGTCGGCTAAGAAACGCGCGAAACAGATTCGCGGCGTCATGCTTGACCATGATCTTCGATTCGAAATCGAGCCCGGCGCTGAAGCCTAAGTATTCGTGCGTCGGCCGCGCGTAGCAATACGAGCAACCGTGCGAGCAGCCGCGATACGGATTCAAACTGTAGCGAAATCCGATATCAGGGCTGTCGTTTTCGCTGACGATGCTCTGCGAATTGTCCGGCAAATATTCGGTCGTCAGCTTCGACGGTTCGGCCAGCGCTTCGTCGCTGTTCTCCAGATGTTCAAGATCTGGCTCGGCGCGCACCGCTTCGAACCGGTTGGCCGGATTCGTGGTGGCGCCGCGGCCTTTACGAGTAGAATGTTGCGGAAGCATGATGGGCCTCTTGGATCGTTGGATTGCCAATTATATCGAACACGTAAGCAGGACCACCCGCTGGACTTGAGATAGACTCAGAAATCTCACCTTGTCAGTCTTCACCGGCACGTCTTGCCCCCGCCTCAATGGCGGCATTTTCTTGACCCTGGAGAGTCAAACGGGTAGCCTGCATGTCTGAGGGGGATTGCGAAGAAGGGAAGCTTTCTTTCGTGGTCTTGATCGAACGGAACCGAGTGGAGCTTGCACACTATGTCACAGAGCTTGCGCACGGAGTCACAAAAGTGGCTGTCCGGCGTTGCGTTTGTTGCACTTTTTGTGTCCCTGCTCGCGTCACCCCTCTTAGCTGCCGATCATTTTCTGACGATCGGCGGCGGCTACTCGCCCCACGGCAATCAGGTCTCGCTCGAAAAGAACGTCCTCTTTTTTCAAACTCTGCTGGGCAAGCTCAATCTGACCGGCTCGCCGCACGACATCTTCTTCAGCGATGGCGACTCTCCGCAACGCGACTTGCAATTCATCGATCCGGCGCAGGCTGTTCCCAAGATCAATCGGTTGCTCGCGCAACTTTTCGGGAAGGAAGACGACCTCGACGCGCGTTTTCGCACGCACCAGGTCCCCGGCATTCGCGGCGGCTCTTCGCCTGAAAATCTCGATCGCTGGTTCGACGAAGTCGGCAAGACCCTCAAGCCTGGCGATCGGCTGGTGATCTATCTGACCGGCCACGGCGGCAAAGGACAAGACATTCAGAATCCCCACTTCTACATGTGGCAGCGCCGGCAATGGCCGATGAAGGACTTCGTCACGCGGCTCGACAAGCTCGATCCGCAAGTCCGCGTGGTGCTGGTGATGGTGCAATGCTACTCGGGCGGCTTCGCCAACTGCATCTTCAACGAAGGGGACTCGAAGAAGGGGATCACCGCCGCCAATCGCTGCGGCTTTTACGCCACGGTCCATAACCGACCCGCTGCCGGCTGCACGCCCGACATCGCGGAAGAGAACTACCAGGAATACAGCAGTTCGTTCTGGTCGGCGATTTGCGGACAAACGCGCACCGGACAGCCCGTGGCGCCGCCTGACTATGATGGCGACGGTAAGGTTTCGTTCGCCGAGGCCCACGCCTACACTGTGCTGACGTCGAACACGATCGATATTCCGGTGAAGACGTCGGACGCGTTTCTCCGCGCGGTGAGCAAGACCAAGGACGACAACCTGGCGGACCTGGTCACGCCCGACGCTTCGTACGACACGCTCGAACAGTTGGCGACGCCGGTCGAGCGGTCGATTTTGAAGGGGCTTTCGGATGTCCTCTCGCTCAGCGGCACGGAGCGGACCAAGGGGGCTCGCGATCTGGCCGCCGAGTTGGAAAAGCAGCGCGGCGCGGTGAATAACGAAAAGAAAAAACTGCAAGGGAACTACAACGGTCTGCGCGGAACGATCGCCGAATCGCTCAAGCTGCGCTGGCCCGAACTCGAAAATCCTTGGCATCCGCAAGTGACCGAAGACATTCAGCGCGAGAGCCAGGAGATCGTGGCGGCGATCGAGGCGCATCCGAAGTTCAGCGAGTTCGCAAAGTTGCACGATCAGATCGAAGAGCATTCGACCAAATCGCTTGATCTCGAACGTCGCTGGGTCAAATGCCAGCGGTTTGTGCATCTGACG
>DASXPZ010000527.1:0-4844 GCA_036493275.1 Pirellulales bacterium | reverse complement strand
CAGCGCAACGAGTTCGCGTGGGAAATAACGTCGCATAAAGTCACGCCCCCAAGAGTATATCTCGCAGCAAGGAACCACCCATGTTTCATCGGAATCAATCCGCGGCGCCGATCGCTCGCTCGATTTTCGCGCGCCGGCTGGCGGCCGTGTGTCTCGCCTGCGTCGCTTCGCTCAGTTCGAGCGCCGCCACAGCTGACGAGTCCTCGTTCAAACGGACGGAAGACGTCATCTACGGCCGCAAATTCGGCACGGCGCTGACGATGGACGTCTTTCAGCCAGAGAAGCCGAACGGCGCGGCGGTGATTTTTTGCGTCAGCGGCGGTTGGCACTCGGCGCATGAGATGATCAATCTTGGATTCATGAATGCGCTGCTGAAGCGAGGTTACACCGTGTTCGCCGTGATGCATGGGAGCGAGCCTCGCTTTACGATTCCCGAAGCCTTGGAAGATATGCACCGCGCCACGCGATACGTTCGCAATCACGCCGCGGATTACAAGGTCGATCCCAAAAGGATCGGCATCAGCGGTGGATCGGCCGGCGGACATTTGTCGCTGATGCAGGGCGTGGCCGGGACCGAAGGCAAGTCCGACGCGCGCGACCCCGTTGATCGCGAGAGCAGCCGAGTGCAGGCCGTGGCCTGTTTCTTTCCGCCGACAGATTTCTTGAACTACGGCAAGCCGGGCGAGAACGCGATTGGACGCGGCGTGTTGAAGAATTTCCGCGCGCCGTTCGATTTCGTTGAGCTCCAGAGCGGGCCGAACCATTTTGCGCCGATCACGGACGAGAAGAAGATCGAAGAGATCGGCCGGCAGATCTCGCCTGTCACCCACGTCACCTCCGATGATCCGCCGACGTTGATCATTCATGGCGACAAGGACTTTTTGGTGCCGATCCAGCAGGCCGAGATTTTTGTCGAGAAACTGAAGGGCGCCGGTGTGCCGGCCGAGTTGAGCGTGAAAGCAGGCGCGGCCCACGGCTGGCCCGACATCACCGACGACATGTCGAAGATCGCAGATTGGTTCGACAAATACCTGGCCGAAAAACCCAAGCCGTGAGCGATTCGCTGCGAGCGTCGTCATTGCCAAGCCAGGAATCGGACCACTCCGGATAACCCTTGATGCCGAGATCGATCTTCATTACCGGTTTTCCGGGCTTCATCGCTGGGCAACTGTTGCAACGTTTTCTGGCCGAGCCGGGAACGACGGTCCGGATGCTGGTAATCCCGGCGATGATGACACAGGCCCAGGCCGCGCGCGAAGCGCTCGGACCATTGGCCGACCGGACCGAGATCATCGCCGGCGACCTCACGCAGCCACAACTGGGGATCGATCCGCAGACGCTTGCGCGGCTGGCGGCCGAAGTCGACACGGTCTATCACCTGGCCGCGATCTACGATTTGGCCGCGCCGCTAGAACTCTCGCGCCGTGTGAATGTGCAGGGGACGGAGCGCGTGCTCGATTTCTGCGAGTCGCTCGCCGGCCTGAAGCGATTGATTTACTTCTCCACCGCGTACGTCTCGGGGCTGCGCACCGGGCGAGTGACCGAAAGCGATCTCGAACAAGCGACCGCTTGGAAGAACTACTACGAGCAGACGAAGTTCGAGGCCGAGGTGGCCCTCCGCCGACGCTGGGCCAATCTGCCGACGATCATCATCCGGCCGGGCGTGGTCGTCGGCGATTCGCGCAGCGGCGAAATCAATAAATACGACGGACCGTACTATGTGATTCGGGCCCTCGCCGGTTTGGAACAGGCAGGCCTGGTTCGCTGGGCGCGTTACTTCTGGTCGGCCGGGCCGCAAATTCGCTTCTACATGGTCCCGGTCGATTTTATTTGCGACGCCACCGAATACCTGGCCGCGCAGCCCCACCGGGCGAACCAGGCGTATCACGTGCTCCCGCGTCCGGCACCGCGGATGGGAGAGATGGCCGCGCTGATGTTCGCCGGCTTCGGCGTCAAGCCGCCCCCGTTTACGTTTCCGCTCTGGCTCAACCGGTTGACGTTTGCGGGCGTGCCGGCGCTTTCGCGTTACTTGAAATTTCCGCCGCAGCTTTTGGCCTACATGCGGCACGACGTCGACTACGACACCACGCAGCTCGAAGCGGCGCTAGCCGGCTCCGGACTGCAATGCCCCACGGCGCAAGACTGCCTGCCGCCGATGATCACTTTTGCGAAAGCGCATCCGGAGATTCCAACGGTCTTTGCCAGCGGCGCTCGCTAGCGCACTTTTTCTTGAGCGGCGCAAAAAAGAAGGACCGTGGCGGCGCTCGTACGCGATCCGCCACGGCCCTTAAAATCCAACCTCTCGCCGATTGCGACGGTGGTGTCGCTGCGAGACGGACGGGAATCAAGCCGCGCTAGGCGCTGGCTGTTTGTCGATTCCGATCCACGCTCCTATGGTAGGCGCCTCCGACGGAATGCAAGGCAAGAGGTTTGGTTCAGTTAGTCCGTTGACCCTGACAGGAAACTAGATCGGCAAAAGGTCCCGGCGGGTACGGTGGAAGTTGAAAATTCTTCGCCACCGTTCCCGCCGGGTTTTTTGCAACCCGGCTTCGGTATTCTACATCGCGACCGGGCAGGAGGCGCGAGAAATGTTGCGCAGAAATCAGCAAAACACGGAAGCAAATCTCGCGCCAATGTATCGCGAAATCATTTCGGCCTCGGCCAGCTTGTTTCCGATTCATCTTGGCCAGGAAACATGGGCCCGCTGGCGCCGTCGGGCTGATCGGCAAAGTCTTCCAAAATCGCATCGATCGCCGCCGAGAGACGTTCGCGCGTTTCATACGTTCCGGCACGGATCTGGCGGCGGATTTCCGCCAGACGGGCCTCACGAACTGATGCGGTTTCCGCGGCGCGGTTCATGGCTTTAGTTGATTCTCGGTGGATGACTCAGTGCGTAGATCAGAATCGATGAAGAACCGTCGCGCGCGGAAGACGACCGCTTGGAAACGGAATGCCTGACGACTACTTCGGTTCAACCATCCATATGTTGCGATAGCGGACCGGGTTGCCGTGGTCTTGCAGTTGTAGCGGCTTGGCGGTGTCTTTCTCGGGCTGACCACCGGGCGTGATTGCCGGCAGTTCGAACTTCTCGTAGATCGGCACGCCGTTGTGGAGAACCGTAACCACAGCGTTCGCGGTCTTCTTACCGGTATCGTCGAAACGAGCCGCCTTAAAGTCGATGTCATACGTCTGCCAGGCGAGCGGCGGAAAGCACATGTTCACGGCCGGCGCTTTAATCGAATAAAATCCGCCGCACTCGTTATCTTTGCCTTCCAGCCCAAACGAATCGAGTACTTGCAGCTCGTAGCGGTTCTGCAGATAAACGCCGCTATTGCCGCGCCCCTGGCCGCGCGCCGTCGGCATGAAGGGAGTCTGAAACTCCAGGTGAAGTTTGAAATCCTTCATGTCTTTCTTGCCGAGACAGCCCGCCGCCAGCAGGCCGTCGGGCGTCAGTTTCCCTTGATACCAACCCTCGGCGCTCTTGCCGTCGAAGAGGACGGTCGCCCCTTCGGGCGGTTTGGCGCCCAGCGTGGGGCTCTTGCGCTCGACGCGCTTGAATTCAAGCTTCTCATTGCCGCTTGCCGTGGCGACCCCCTTGGATACCTTGAGCGTCGTTCCCTTGTGAGAGAAGACCGCCGCGCCGTCTTTCATTTCGCCAGAGACGACCTCGTGCGGCTTGGCTTCCGGCTTCCAGCCGTCGCCGGGAAGCCCGCCAAGAAACACTACGCTGTCGAACTTGCCGTTGCCCAAGGCGATGATCTGAAAAGCGACCTTTTCTTTTCCTCCCGAGGTTTCGTGTTCGCCGACGTACTCGCCTTGAATCTCGAAATCGGCTCCTGCTTTGGCCGGATCGGTGAACGTGGTGGCGCCTTTATCGTCTGCGCAGGCAACCGAAAACGAAAGCGAAGTGAAGGCAATAGTCAGCGCAAATGTCGAGGCGAGCATGCGAAACATGACGGGTAGCTTTCTTCGTAATAGGGGCGGGGAAAGGTCCGGGCGGGCAGAGCGTATTGTGATCCGCCGCCAGGCCGCAAGCAAGCCGGCGCCGCGGGCCGAACTAAATGACATCCCTTTTACAAACCGCCGCTTCCCTCACACCCAAATATCCGACGTGCAATCGCCGCCGGGGTAGCGCATCTCGTGGGCTCGCGCCGGGCCGCCCGGCTCTTTGCCGAAATCGACGAGGAACCGATCGTTGAGCTTCATGCCCCCGTCGGGATTGCAATCGACCTGCAATAGCAGCGACCCGCTCTTGGCCATGTCGGGATAGAACTGATTGTCCCAACTGCTGAACAGGCTGGTGGTGACGTAGAGCCGGCGGCCGTCGAGGCTGAGCTGCAACATCTGCGGGCCTCCCGCCACCTTTCGCCCGCCGATCTCGCCCCCTTCGCCAATCACGCCGCCGATCCAAACCTGCCCGGTCAGCTTCGGCTTGGCCGGATCGGTGATGTCGTACTGGCGAATGTCGCCA
The DNA here is from genome assembly GCA_036493275.1 of Pirellulales bacterium. Taxonomy (GTDB): domain Bacteria; phylum Planctomycetota; class Planctomycetia; order Pirellulales; family JACPPG01; genus JACPPG01. Next base: position 373 of record DASXPZ010000527.1, on the reverse strand, counting down.
TGCAGCCAGTTGGAGAAATAGAGATAGCGATCGTCCATCGAGACAAGCAAATCGGTGATCAAGCCCGGCACGGGGATCGGCCATTCCTTCACTTCCACTGTCGGCACTTCGATCACCTTATCCGCGCGCCAGCCGTCGGCATGCAGATGGAAGTGCCACATCGTGCTCGAAAGGGCCGCGCCGACAAACCCATGTGGACTGTCCGGCGCGTGATGAAAGCGAACTTCGAGCGGGATCAGGCCCTGATCGCCCAGATCGATCGAGTCGGAGATCACGCGTCCTTTCCAATCCCAGAAGTGGATCCGCTGGCCGAACTTGCCGGCCTTCACGTCATCGAGCTTGAAGCCTTCGTAATACGTTTTCGGCGCGGCCC
>DASXPZ010000526.1:0-13792 GCA_036493275.1 Pirellulales bacterium | reverse complement strand
CGGCTGGTGGCGAGATGAATATCCACCGATTGCCGCCGCCCCACATAATAAACGCTCATATAACCGACATAACTCTGTCCAATTTTGTGACAACCAAATTGATAGAGCTCGGTTTCGCCCGGATCGTCGGGATCCATGCTGAGGATGAACTGGTGGTTCTTCCACGCCCGCAGGTCGTCGCTCTCGGCGTAGGCGTAGGAGCGATCATAGCGGTCGACAGGTTTCCTTTCGCAATCGCTCTCGTTGGCGATCATGCGTTCGCTGAATTCCGGAATGATGCGGCGGTAGATCACCCACTTCTGCTTGGTCTGGTCATAGATCAGGTGCATTAGGCAATCGTCTCCTTTTCCGGAGACGTCGTTCGGTGTCTGCCAGAAGGGAGCGTCTGCGCACGACCAGTGAACGCCGTCGGGCGACGTCACGATATGGGCGCCGCGCCGGTGGTCTTGAACAATCGCCAGGGCCACGAACCTCTCGCTGGCGTTGCTGGGGTGGGGATGCTTGTTGACGCCCCAAAAGAATGCCTTCTTACCCTGCGGCGTCGCGGGCTGAGTCGGTATGATGTACCCCTTCTGTTCTTTGGAACCGATGTCGTCCGTCCCGGATACCATATCGCTGGTGAACACGATGTTGTGGTCGCGGCGACCGGCAATGTCCATCAGTCCCAGGTCGGGCTTATTCCAGTGGACGCCGTCCGACGACGTGAAATAGAGCATGTACGCGGCGTTGCCGTCCAAATAACGCGACTTCCAGTCGCTGCCCGTCCGCGCCCACATCTTGAAGAGTTTGTCTTCCTTGTCGTACATCGTGGTGTAGGGCTGAATGATATTGCCATCGCACCAACGCTCGCAGCGGACGACAGGGTTCAAGACGTGCTTCTTCGGCTGATGCAGTCTGCGCGTAACACCGGGCGACATCTCGATCAGCTTATTGTCGAGAAACAGCTCCGTCATGAAAGGAGCGTCTTTGGCGTCAACAGGGCTACTGGCGGCAGGCGCGGCGGCGGCGTCATCGGAAGTCTCGCCAACGTAGATCATTCCGGCGCCAGCCACTCCCGCGAACTTCATGAAACCTCGACGGTTCGTTTTCATCTTGTTGTCTTTCTTGCGAAGTGAACGAGCAGGGGAGATCGACGGAGCCCTTGCGCCCCAACGTTGTGGCTTTGCGCCTGGGGTCCATCTTGAGTGATTCTCGGCCTGGCAACGAGTCGCTCACCGGAAGCAGGTTGGATGGTATGTTTCATCGACCTCGAATTTCTGAATGCGGTGATAGTAATGGTCCATGTTCAGAACTTCGTTCGCCGGATTGATAATAATCTCAACCAGCTTGCGGCGCCTGGCCGTTTCGTGGCTCGACTGCCGGCCCGTCTCGCGCTCGAAGAAGCCTCCTACGAGACGCGAGCCGCCGAAGCGACGTCACGACTCGCGCAGCCAAAACCATCATCAGCCCACTGTATGTCGAGGTCCTCAGCATGTGGCGTCATAATAAAGCCATGCCGAACTGGACAGTTCATGGTTTTTACTATGCCTTGGCTCGCCTGGACGGCCATCAAAATCGAAAGCACGATCATCCGCCTGGACGGCAAGTTCTCTGGGAAGGCTGGAAGGAACTGCTACCCATGGTCAATGGCTACGAAAACGCCAAAAACCGCTACACAAAATGTGGCTAAACCTAAGCGCTAGCGCCGATCAGTTCACAATCGCGCCGTGCTTGCCATCTGCGATCGCGGCGCCACGGGCAGGCGATTGCCGGCGGCGCGGGCTCGACGGGCGCCGCGGCGCTGTTCGCGCTTCAGCGATTTCAGGAATGGATCGAAATCGACCTGCATCGTGTGTCGCTTTGAGAGGACATACCGCCGGAACATTCGCTCTCGATCGGACTGGATCGTGGCGAGCATTTCGGCCTCGCTCGGCGTCAGATAATGTCCGCTCAGGTATTCGGCCGCCAGTTTGGCCTGCTGCTCGGCCAGCGGAAAGATCGCTCCCAGCGGCTGCATCAGCCCGATGAACATCAGGTTGTCGATTCCTGGCTTGAACATCCGCAAGTAGAGAGGCAGATCGTTATCGGGCGCCGCCAGAAACTGCTCGTCGAAGAATGGAAACTTCACCTGATAGCCAGTGCAATAGATCAGGGCATCGACCGGTTCGCTACTGCCGTCGACAAACTGGACATGGTCTCCATCGAGCGCCGCAATGTTGGGCTTCGGAATGATTTCGCCATGCGCGATCCGGTCGAGAATGCCGGACGAAACGCTGGGATGGGCTTCGAGTAATTTGTGATCGGGCTTCGGCAACCCGTAATCTTGCATGCGCCCGGCTTGCAGCCAGAGCATGCGGGCCAGCACCATGCGCGAAATCCACCACGGCAGCCCCGGTATCGCCCATTGATCGGCCGGCCGGCCCAGCAGGTACTTGGGAATAATGTGCGCGCCGCGGCGAGCTGAAAGGTAAACCTGCCGAGCCGTGTAGCTGCATTCGACCGCAATATCCATCGCGCTATTGCCCATGCCGAGCACGACGACGTTCTTACCGCGGAAGGCCTCGGCGTCGCGATAATCGTGTGAATGCATCACCGTGCCGTTCAGATTGCCCGGAAAAGCAGGTTCCGGCCAGCGAGGGCTCCAATGGTGGCCGTTGCAGACGAACAGCGCGTCATACGCGCGGGTTTCACCTGTCGAAAGCCGCACCATCCATAGGCCGTCGGCGCGGCGCTCGGCCCGTTCGACCCCGGTGTTGAAAGTGATCCGCTCGCGAACGCCGAAATGATCCGCGTAGCTGCGAAAATAAGCCAGCACCTGCGAATGGTGGCAATAGTTGGGGAACTCGGCCGGCATCGGGAAGTCGGAATACTGCATCCGCGACTTCGAGGTATCGATGTGCAGCTTCTGATAGGCGCTCGACGTTTGATTGGGATTATTGAAATACCAGTTTCCGCCGATATCGTCGCTCCGGTCAAAGCAATCAAACGGCAGCCCGCGCTCCAGCAGCGCCTTGGCGGTAGTAATCCCGCTCGACCCGGCGCCGATGATGCAAGAGACGGGCAATGAAGTCATGCGAAGAAATCTCCCCCGGAAGAATCAACGCAGTCTACACCGGTGATTTGTAGATTCCCACCAAAGTACGGCGAAGTTGCCAATTCGATAGTTAGGGAACCCGGGAGTGCGAGACCTCCCGCCAAGCAAGCAGTGGCGCCGACCTGAATGGCGCGCGGCAAAGCCAATCTCCGCCGAGCGCGGAAGACAGGAAAGAACTTACCCGCCACTCCCCTTTTCCTGCGCCGCGCGTTCCTGCTCGCTGAGCAACCCGCGGAAGAGGATTTCGAGCATCGACGTCGCTTGCTCGGCCAATGAGACCGATCGGCCGGTGAAGTGGTTGGTGAACATCGTGCCGTAGAGCAGGTTGCCTATCACGTCCATGATGCGCTCGACCGGCAGATCGTTGCGCTCGCGACCCAGGTCAATCAGCGATTGGTGCAGGTCTCGCCACTTGTAGCGGTTGGCGTCGCGATACTCGAAGTAGGTGGGCTTTTTGCGGTTCTTGAAGTTGGCCCGCTCCTGGATCAACAGCTCGACGTGCTCCGGATGGTCGTCGAAGAACTGCAAGTAGGCGCGGATTCCGCGGGCGATTCGATTGAACGGTTCCGCGGCCCCATCGGCGGCGTGAGCGACCGTTTCCTGCATCTGCCTCATGCCGCTATCGACGCAAGCATAGAACAGGGCCTCTTTGCTGGGGAAGTAGAGATAGAGCGTCCCCTTCGCCACTTTGAGCTCGGCCGCCACCCGCTCCATTTCGCAAGCGGTATAGCCCAACTCGGCGAAGAGACGGGCAGCGGCCTCGATAATCGCCTGCCGGCGCTCTTCGCGACGGTCGGTCGGGTTGATTTCCGAGGTGGCGGTGCGAGCAGCCATGACGCTGAGCCCCACGTTTGCGGCATATGCCGTAAACTACGGTACGCTTGTGCTGAGAAGGGATTGCAGCAATCTGCCATCCCCCTATAATGTAGCGAGTCGGCGGATGACTGACTAGTCAGTCAGTAGATTATTTTTGTTTCCATCCTACCCCTGCGGCGGTCCCCTTCGTTCTGTTCAGCGCGACCGGATCAATCGGAATCCAGCCATGCGACAGATCGAATCTAAACCGGGCACGCCCGGCGTTCGAGTTTCTGCAAAAGTAATGCTCCTCTACGGCCCATAGCGATGGCTTGTACGATGTCGAGACTCCGAAATTCCACTTCGATATCGTCCCCTTACCCCTTTCCAACTATGCCATTCAATCGGCGAATATCGTTCGTCGTCGCCTTGGCCCTCATCGGCGGCGCCGCGTGGGGTTGCAACCGTCATCCTGCGCCGGCCGGGCCCCCGAAGCCGCAGGACGTCATGTTCACGACGCCTGTCGAGGACGTGATTACCGAATTCGAGGAATTCACCGGCCGCACCTTCTCCGTGAAGTCGGTCGATATCCGAGCCCGCGTAAGCGGCTACCTGGAGAAAGTGGAGTTCGTTGACGGGGCCGACGTCAAAAAAGGGGCTCCGCTCTTCGAGATCGACTCCCGGTCGTACAAGGCCGCCGCCGCGCAGGCAGCTTCGACCGTCGACCAGTATTTGGCTCGCATCGAACGCATGGAGCGGTCGGTCGCCCGCGCCAAACAGTTGATGGAAGTCGAAAAGAAGGCCATCTCGATCGAGCAGTACGAGCAGCAGCAGTTCGACCTCGCAGAGGCCAAGGCCACGCTGCAAGGTATGATCGCCGCGAAAGAAATGGCCGACCTGCAATTGAGCTTCACCAAAGTCACGGCGCCGTTCGACGGCCGAATCAGTCGCCGGATGGTCGATCCTGGCAATCTGGTGCAGGCGGATTCATCGACCTTGGCCACGATCGTGGCACTCGATCCGATCTACGCCTATTTCGATATCGACGAACGGACCGTATTGAAGCTCCAGCGACTGGTGCATGAAGGTGTGATCAAGGCCACGCGCGAGTCGAAAGTGGAAGTGCAGGTGGCGCTGGCCGACGATCCCGATTTCAAGCTGCGCGGGATCGTCGACTTTGTCGACAATCAGGTCGATCAAACCACGGGCACTCTGCGGATGCGGGCGGTCATTCCCAACCAGGACCGGCTGCTCACGCCGGGACTCTTCGTGCGGTTGAGATTTCCCGTCGGTGATCCCCATCCGGCGCTCTTGATCCCTGAAGAAGCGCTGGCGACGGATCAAGATCATCGGTTCGTCTACGTCATCGACAACCAAGACCATGTCGTCTATCGCCCGGTTAAAATTGGCGTCTTGATCGCCGGGCGGCGCGTGATCACCGAGGGGTTGCAACCGACCGATCGAGTCGCCGTGACCGGTCTGCAACGACTGAAAAAGAACGCCCCGGTTATTCCCAAGCCGTGGGTAAACCGCAATGACGCGGTCGCGTCGCCAGAGCAGCCAGCAATGCCCCCCACGGCGCAACCGGCCAGTCCTCCCGCGGGACAGTCCAGTCCTGCCGCGGCTCGATCCAATCCGTCCGGGCCTTCATCGAGCCCGGCCGCGGCGCAAACCGCCAGCCGTCCGACGGAGAATCGTCCTGCAGTCCAGACCGCGCGTGCTCCGCAGCCTGCAACCTCTCCCTCGACGAAAGCCGACACGGCTAATCCTGCCGCGGCGCCAAAGGACGGCGCAAAGGCTGGCGCTACGGGGCCTGTCGCCGCGAAAGCGAGCGCGACCAAGGGGGAGGGGACGAGCCCGGCCGCCGTCAAATCGAATACAATCAAGCCGAATGCTGCAAAAGCAGAAGCAGTTAAGCCACGCGCACGAAAGCCGGAAGTTGCGAAAGCAGCATCGGCAAATACGGAGGGCGCCAAGGTTGGCGCGGCGAAAGCGGTCGTAGCGAAGCCGGAGACTTCGAAGCCAGAAACGGCCAAGCCTGCTGTTGTCAAAGAAAAAACCGCGAAGTCAACCGTCGTAAAGCCTAGCGCAGCGAAGGAGTCCGTCGCCAAGACCGCTGGAGAGAAGGCCGATGGCGTGAAAGACAATTTCAGACAATCGACGGCCGCGCGAGCAAACGCCGACAAGGCTTCCACAGTCAGGTCGAGCGCGAAACCGGACATCGCGAAAACAGACTCCGCCAACTCGGGCAAGACAAGAACAGAGACGGCGAAATCAGCCACCAAGAAAACCGCCGCCGCAAAAACGTCCAAGACAAAATCTGGCAAGGTGACGACCAACAAAACGCAAACCGCCAAACGATCCGGGGCGAAGAGATCAGGCGAGGCTTCGACGGACCGGACAATTGAGCAGAATGCAGCGGCGCCGCAAACCGAGACGAGAACGCGTTGAAGTCGTGTTGGACCGAAAGCGCGGCGAAACGGAGTCGAGCCTGGCGCAGCGGGCAAGGGCGAATGGAGTCTGTTTCGTCAATGTGTCCTCCCCTTGGCCCGCACAGGTCGGGAAGGGGAATAACAGATGATGTGACGGCGTGTTTTCACGATTCTTCATCGACCGGCCAATCTTTGCCGCCGTCATCTCGATCTTGATTACGCTCGCCGGCGGAGTGGCCTTCTATACGCTCCCACTCGCGCAGTATCCGCCCGTCACGCCGCCGACGGTGCAGGTCGATTGCAATTATCCCGGCGCCAGCGCCCGCGTCGTTGCCCAGTCGGTCGCCGAACCGATCGAGCAACAAGTGAACGGCGTCGAAGGCATGCTCTACATGTCTTCGCAAAGCACGAACGACGGTTCGTACACGCTCACCGTGACCTTCAAGCCCGGCATCAATCTCAACGTCGCGCAAGTTCGCGTGCAAACGCGAGTCGGCCTGGCGACTCCGGCTCTTCCAGAAGTAGTGCGTCAGACCGGCGTAATCACCAGAAAACGCTCGCCCGACATGCTGATGACCGTCAGCATCAATTCGCCCGACGGTCGCTACAACCAACTCTATTTGAGCAATTACGCCCTGCTGCGTGTCCGTGACGAGTTGACGCGACTGGGGGGCATCAGCGAAGTAATGGTCTTCGGGCAGCGCGACTACAGCATGCGTGTCTGGCTCGACCCAGACCGGCTGGCGGTCCGCGGACTGACCGTCTCGGACGTGGTCGCGGCCATTCGCGAGCAAAACGCGCACGTCGCCCTGGGGCAACTAGGCCAGCCTCCTTCGCTGGATGGTCAGGTCCGCCAGATTCCGCTAACGATCAAGGGACGCTTGACCGACGCTGAAGATTTCGGCCGGATCGTCGTTCGCAGCACGTCCGATGGCCGCCTGCTGCGGATCAAGGATCTCGGGCGCGTCGAACTGGGACCGCGCAGCGAAGATATCGCCAACCGGTTCGACGGCAAGCCGACCGTGGGCCTGGCGGTTTTCCAATTGCCAGACGCCAACGCGCTCGAAACGGCCGACGCCGTCGTCGCCAAGATGGAAGAGCTGTCGCGAGACTTTCCGGACGGCGTTGTCTACGAAATTGGTTACGACACTACTCCTTTTATCCGGGAGTCGGTCCAGGAAGTGTTCAAGGCGCTGCGCGACGCCATCATCTTAGTAGCCCTGGTTGTGCTGATCTTCCTGCAAGGCTGGCGAGCCTCGATTATTCCTCTGATCGCCGTGCCGGTGGCGATCATCGGCACCTTTGCGGCGATGGCGATGGTTGGCTTCAGCTTGAATAATCTCACGCTGTTTGGGCTGGTGCTGGCGATCGGCATTGTGGTGGATGACGCGATCGTGGTCGTCGAGGCAGTCGAGTATCACATTGAGCATGGGCTCGCGCCGCGCGCCGCAGCCGTGCGGGCGATGGAGGAAGTCTCGGGACCGATCGTGGCCGTCGGGCTGGTCCTTTCGGCTGTGTTCATTCCGTGCGCGTTTATTTCTGGGATCGTCGGCGAATTCTTCCGGCAATTCGCTCTGACGATCGCTATTTCCACGGTCCTATCCACGATCAATTCGCTGACGCTCAGCCCGGCGCTGGCGGCGCTGCTCTTGCGCCCGCGGCACGGCAAGCAAGACATCCTCACTCGACTGCTGAATCTCTGTTTCGGCTGGTTTTTTCGCCTGTTCAATTTCAGCCTGCAAAAATCGACCGACGTTTATCTGAGCATGGTCGGCAAGTTTTTGCGCGTGCCCGCGCTGGTGCTGCTCGTCTATGGCGGGTTACTAGGACTCACGTACTGGGGTTTCGGTCAATTGCCCACGGGATTTATTCCCACCCAGGACAAAGGTTACCTGGTGGCCGGCATTCAATTGCCGGACTCGGCGTCGGCTCAGCGGACGCGCGAGACGATGATGGAGATCGAGAAGATCATCCTGGAAACGCCGGGCATCAAAAACGTCAACACGGTCGCCGGCAATTCGTTCATGCTCAGCGCCTACGGCTCGAACTTCGGTTCGATGTTCATCATTCTCGATCAGTTCCACGAGCGACGGACGCCCGACTTGAGCGCGGACGCCATCATGGCCACGCTGCGTAAGCGATTCAACGACGAGATACCGGGGGCGCTGGTCACCGTCTTTCCTCCGCCGGCGGTATCGGGCTTGGGGCGCGCCGGCGGCATCAAAGTCATGATCGAAGACCGGGGCAACTTCGGTCTTGAAGAATTGCAACGTCAGACCGACAGCCTGATCGCCGAAGGGAACAAATCAAGCGAGTTGTCCGGGCTATTTACTGTTTTCAAGACGGACGCCCCACAACTGTTCGTCGACGTCGATCGCGAGGCCTGTTTGACGCAAGGAGTCAGCTTGGGCGAAGTCTTCGGCACACTGCAGTCCTACCTTGGATCGCGCTACGTCAACGATTTCAATCAATTCGGGCGGACCTGGCAGGTGATCGTGCAGGCTGATTCGCGATTTCGCGATGAGTTGGACGACGTCAAGCATCTGATGGTTCGCAACGCCCACAATCAGATGGTGCCGCTTGGCACGTTGATCAGCCTCAAGCCAATCGGCGGACCGCTCGTGCTGACGCGCTACAACATGTACCCTTCGGCGGCGATCCAAGGAAACGTCGGCGCCGGCTACAGCACCGGCCAGGGAATCGCGGCGTTCGAGAAGCTGGCCAGGGAAGAATTGCCTCAGGCGATGCGCCCTGAATGGACCGAGCTGGCCTTTCTCGAGAAACTCTCCGGCAATACCGGCATGCTGGTCTTCGTCTTTTCCGTGATTTTTGTGTTCTTGGTTCTGGCTGCGCTCTACGAAAGCTGGTCGCTGCCGCTGGCTGTAATTCTGGTCGTGCCGATGTGCGTTCTCTGTTCGATCACCGGCGTGGCGATCGCCAACATGGATATCAACATCTTCACGCAGATCGGCTTCGTCGTGTTGATTGGTCTGGCGTGCAAGAACGCCATTCTGATTGTCGAGTTCGCCAAGCTGCGGCGCGAAGAAGGCTCGACGGCCCGCGACGCGGCGCTGGCCGCCTGCCGATTGCGTTTGCGGCCGATATTGATGACGTCATTCGCCTTCGTTCTGGGCGTGCTGCCGCTGGTGATTGCCACCGGCGCGGGCGCCGAGATGCGCCGCGCGCTGGGGACCGCCGTCTTCAGCGGCATGCTTGGAGTCACGCTATTCGGCCTGGTGTTGACTCCGGTCTTCTTCGGCGTCGTCGATCGGATTAGTCGTTTGCGCATGTTCACGACCGGCTTGCCGGGCCAGATTGGCCAGGCCTTGTTAGACGCGCTCCGCTTTCGCCAGCCGCGGGCGGTCGTCGGTTGGGTGCGGGGCCGCGCTGGGCGTCGCGCGCCGGCCGCGTCTCGTTCGGTCGTCTCCGCGCCGCGCAGTCTGCCGTCCAAAAGCCCAACGCCAACGCGCGGCGGCCGTTGGACTCGCTGGCTGAGGCGCAACGGCAAGCACGCGACACAGAATCTTCGCAACGGAGAGCATGCCAACGGAAACGGCGATCTTGAGCTTGAGACTCATGGCCCTCCTGTTTCGCTCGATTTGGAGATCGATCCGACTGCCACGACCTCGATTACTTCTACAACGACCGACCCGCGGCCCTAAACCGCGCTCGCAGAAAATCGTTCCATGTTTTCCAGATTCTTCATCGACCGGCCGATCTTCGCGACCGTGATGTCGGTCGTGATTACGCTCTCGGGCGCGATCGCCATCTGGGCGCTTCCGGTCACTCAGTATCCCCAAATCACGCCTCCCACGGTGGAAGTCAGCACCACGTACGCCGGCGCAAACGCCGCGGTGGTCGCCGATACCGTGGCGGCGCCGATCGAGCAGCAGGTCAACGGCGTCGAAGGCATGATGTACATGTCTTCACAATGTACGAACGACGGCAATTACGCGCTGACGGTCACGTTCGAGCCTGGGACCGACCTGAACATGGCGCAGGTGTTGGTGCAGAACCGCGTATCGCTTGCTCAGCCGATTCTGCCCTCCCTGGTTACGCGGCGCGGCGTGACCGTCAAGAAAAAAGCGCCTAGCGTGTTGATGATCATCAATCTCTACTCGCCGGACGGCAGTCGAGATAATCTGTATCTCAGCAACTACGCCACCATTCGATTGCGAGACGATCTTTCGCGTCTGCCGGGCGTGGGCGATATTACGTTCCTGGGTCAACGCGATTACAGCATGCGCGTCTGGCTCGATCCGCAGCAAATGGCCGTCCGCGGCATCAGCGCTAACGACGTGGTGCACGCGATCGAGCAGCAAAACACGCAGGTCGCGGCTGGTCAGATCGGGCAACCTCCGGCCCCGGAAGGACAGGTCTTTCAATACACGATGACCACGCTCGGCCGCCTGGCCAACGCCGAGGATTTCGGCAAGATGGTGCTGCGAGCCGACGACGAGCGGCGCGTGGTGCGACTGCATGACGTGGCCCGCACGGAGTTGGGGGCCTTGGCTTATAACCAGGTCTGCACGCTCGACACGCAGCCCTCGGTGGCGCTTTCGATCTATCAGTTGCCGGGATCGAACGCGCTCGAAATCGCGCGGACCGTGCGCACCAAAATGGAAGAGATGAAGGAACGCTTTCCCGAAGGAATCGACTACGCAATCGTCTACGACACCACTCCCTTCATTCGCGAAAGCGTCAACGAGGTTTTCAAAGCCTTGCGCGACGCCATCATTTTGGTGGCGATCGTTGTCCTGGTCTTTCTGCAAGGTTGGCGGGCCGCGATTATTCCGCTGGTCGCCGTGCCCGTCGCCATCGTCGGCACGTTCGGGGCGATGGTCGCCGCGGACTTCAGCTTGAACACGCTGACTTTGTTCGGGCTGGTGCTGGCCGTGGGTATCGTCGTCGACGACGCGATCGTGGTCGTTGAAGCGATCGAGCATCATATCGAGCTTGGCATGACCCCGCGCGAGGCGGCCATCCAGGCGATGGACGAAGTTGCCGGGCCGGTGATCGCCGTCGGATTGGTGCTCACGGCCGTGTTCGTGCCGTGCGCGTTCGTTTCCGGAATTGTCGGCCAATTTTTCCGACAATTCGCGGTGACGATCGCCATCTCGACATTGATCTCGGCGTTCAACTCGTTGACTTTCAGCCCGGCGATGGCGGTGCTGTTGTTGCGGCCGCGATCGTCCGGTCGCACTGAGGCGCTGCCACGATTGCTTTTGATTCTGGGGGGCGTTTGGCTCGGCGCGCGTGTGGTGGGTCCGCTCCTGCAGGTGGCGAGCGGGAGCGCCCTTTCGACGATGCTCGACGCCTGGCCGGCGTCGATTGGGTCGCCCGAAGAATGGATTTGCGGCGCACTCGCGGGCGTGTTGGCCGGAGTGGGGAGCGGCATGATCAATCACGGGCTCTCTCTGTTCTTTCGCGCCTTCAACTTCGCCTTCAACCTACTGACGAACGGTTATGTCGGATCGGTGCGGCTACTGCTGCGGCTGAGTCTCGTCGTGTTGCTCACGTACGGTGGATTGGTTTATCTGACCTACGAGTTGTTCCAGACTACGCCCACCGGGTTCATTCCGGCGCATGACAAGGGCTATCTGATTGTGAATGTGCGATTGCCTGATTCAGCGTCGCTGGGGCGAACTCAAGAGGCGATGGAAGCAATCGAGAAATTGGCCGGCAAGGCCCCGGGGGTGCATCACACCGTGGCGATCGCCGGGCAATCTCTGCTGCTTGGCGCCAACGCTCCTAATTTCGGCTCGATGTACGTGATGCTCGACGAGTTTCACGAACGGGCACACTTAGGCCTGTCTGCCGACGCAATCGCCGAATATTTGAAGCAGTTATTCGAGCAGGAGATCACTGTCGGCGAGATCAATATCCTCGGCGCGCCGCCAGTCGACGGCCTGGGGACCGCCGGCGGCTTCAAGATCGTGATCGAAGACCGCGCCGAGAGCGGGCTCGCCGCGCTCGAAAATGTCAGCCGCGAGATCGTCATCCAGGCGAGCAATACGCCGCAATTGCGCGACGTCTTTACCAGCGCCCGCGCAGACACCACCTGGTACTACCTGGACATTGATCGCGACGCCGTCAAGGCGATGGAGCTTTCGATGGCCGAGGTCTTTGCCACTCTCCAGGTGAATTTCGGCTCGCTGTACGTCAACGACTTCAACCGCTTCGGCCGCACCTGGCAGGTGAATGTGCAGGCCGAATCGCGTTATCGCATGCAGCCTGAAGATCTCAAACGGCTCTACGTGCCAGGGCCGCGCGGCAAGATGATTCCGTTCTCCGCGTTTACGACCATCAAGGAGGTGACCGGGCCGGTGATGTTGCTGCGCTACAATCTCTACTCCGCGTCGATGATCAACGCGGACTCTGCGCCGGGCGCCAGCAGCGGCGAGGCCATCGCCAAACTGGCGGAAGTGTCGGAAGCGAACTTAGGACCCTCGATGCGGGCCGAATGGACGGAACTGGCACTGTTGCAACAGCGCGTCGGCAACACGGCGATGTTCGCATTCATTCTGGCCGTGGCGCTAGTGTTTCTGGTGCTGGCCGCGCAATACGAAAGTTGGGCGCTACCGCTGGCCGTGATTTTGGTCGTGCCGATGTGCTTGCTCTGCTCCATCGTGGGCGTGATCGCGGCCCGGATGGATATCAATATTTTCACGCAGATCGGCTTTGTGGTGTTGGTGGGTTTGGCTTGCAAGAACGCCATTTTGATCGTCGAATACGCCCGCGCACGGCATCAGGTGGGCATCGAGCTGTACGAATCGACGCTGGCCGCTTGCCGCTTGAGACTTCGGCCGATCATCATGACGTCGCTGGCGTTCATCTTCGGCGTGGCCCCGCTCGTGCTCAGCGAAGGGGCCGGCGCCGAAATGCGCCGCACGCTGGGCGTGGCCGTCTTTGCCGGCATGTTGGGAGTGACGCTATTCGGCATCTTCCTGACGCCGGTCTTCTTCTACGTCATTCAAAAGCTCTCCGATTGGGGGTCGCGGGACGACGCACCGCTTGCCGAATCAACCAACGGCGAAGAGCATCCAAAGCACTAAAACCGAAGGCCCTCTGGCGTCACCGTCTCATCAGCGAGGATTAGCGTAGATCAGTGTTCGCGAACCTAAGCGTTCGGGAGGTTTGGATGATGCTGGAAGACGAAGGATATCGCCTGATGGGCGCTGCCTTTGAAGTCTACAACCAGCTTGGCTACGGCATGGCGGAAGAGATCTACCAACAGAGCTTGGAGATCGAGCTCGCTCTGCGCGAGATTCCGTTCCAATCAAAACGCGATCTCGCCCTATGCTAAAAGGGCAGGCTGCTGGACACATACTACCGGCCCGATTTGATTGTCTATCAGGCAATCGTCGTCGAGTTGAAGGCGATCTCAGACTTGGCTGCCGAGCACGAGGCCCAGCTATTCAACTACATGCGCATTGCACGGCAAGAAGTCGGTTACTTGCTCAACTTTGGAAAGAAAGGAGAACTACAATGG
>DASXPZ010000525.1:0-5582 GCA_036493275.1 Pirellulales bacterium | reverse complement strand
GGCCGCGCAAACCCGCAAGATTGTCCCCGAGGGTCCGCTGGAGGAACTCAAGGCGTTGATCGCCGCCAAGGACAAAACACCTGTGGGACCCGAAACGAAAGTGACCGAATTGCGTTTGGCGGCGTTAAGGCTCGCCGGGGCGTGGAAGGCCGCGGGGCTTGGTCCCGAAATTACCCAGTTGGCGATAGGCGCCGAGACGAGCGATGCGGTCCGCCAGGCAGCGCTCGACGCGCTGGCGTTGATCGGTGGCGATTCGGCCAAAGATGTCGCTGAGAAATTGCTCGCTTCGGACAAGCCGCGGCTGCGGAGTTACGGCGTCGCGGGGCTGGCCGGGTTCGATCAGGCGAAGGCCGCCGCAAAGGCCGCCGAGATTCTTTCCGCCTCCGCCACGACGTCTGAAGACGTTGACTTGCTGCTTGGCGCCTTTTTGGGACGCCAGGAGGGAAGCGACAAGCTCGCCGCCGGGCTCGCCGCCGCCAAGATTCCGGCCGACACCGCCAAGCTCGTGCTTCGACAAATGTATCTGGCCGGGCGGAGCGATCCGGCGCTCGTCGACGTCTTGAGCCGCGCCGCCGGAATCAGCACGGAGCCGCCGTCGCTGACGCCGGAGGATCTCAAAAAGCTCTCGGCCGAGGTCTTGGCGAAGGGCTCGGCGCCGCGCGGCGAGCAAATTTTTCGCCGCGGCGATCTCGGCTGCATGAAGTGCCACGCCGTCAGTGGCGCCGGCGGCGACGTGGGTCCCGATCTCAGTCCCGTCGGCTCGACCTCGCCGACGGATTACATCATCACGTCGATCCTCAATCCCGACTTGAGCATCAAGGAGAGCTTTCTCACTCGCCAGTTCGCCACGTCCGACGGTCTGATTCATCAGGGGATCGTCGTCGATCGAGACGACAAGCGGATCATCATCAAAGATGGCGCCGGTGTGAGGACCACGATCGCCGCCGCCGACGTCGAAGAGGAACACGAAGGGCGCTCGCTGATGCCCAAGGGGCTGGTCGGATTTCTCACGCAGCCTGAGTTTTTCGATCTGGTCCGTTACGTGGGCGAGCTTGGCAAGCCGGGCGAATACGCTGTGCGAACACAGCCGACGGTGCAGCGCTGGCGCTATCTGAAGACCACGCCCAAAGATCTGGTGGACCACGCGCCGAATCCCGCCGAGTTCGAGCAGCAGGTCTTGAATGCAAACGAGGAAGAGTGGGCGCCGGCCTACGCCAAGGTCGCTGGCGGGTTGCCGCTTGATGAGGTCGTGACCGCCGACCGGAAGGTCCTATTTCTGCGGGGCGAAGTCGCGGTGACCGAGCCCGGCGAGGTTGAGATCAAACTCGATTCGGCCGAAGGGGTGACCGTCTGGGTAAACGATCGGCCGCTGGCGATCGACAATTTGCGCGCCACGCTCGATCGCGGATCGCACAAGGTCACGCTGCGTGTCGACACGCGCGAGCGGAAGAGCCATGATCTGCGAATGGTTGTCGATAAGCCGTCCGGATCGACGATCGTCTATACGGTGGTCGGCGGTCGCTGAAGCCTCTTGGTATACACCATCGCGAATCCCACCGCTTACTTCTTTGCCGCGCTCAGCCAGCGGTCCAACTGGTTGGCAAAGGCCTGACGATCGCGCAGTGTGATACCGCTAGGGCCGCGCATGATGCGGCCTCCGCCGCGCATGTCGTCGACCAGGTTGCGCATCGCCAGCCGCTCGCCGACGTTATCGGCCGTGTAAAGCTCGCCGCGCGGATTGAGCGCCTGCACCCCCTTGGCCACCAGGTCCGCGGCCAAGGGAATATCGGCAGTCACGACTAAATCGCCCGGCGACGCCAGCTCGACGATCTTGCGATCGGCCATGTTCATTCCCTGCGGCGCCAGGACCTGGGTAATGAACTCCGATTTGGGCATGTAGATCGACTGATTAGCGACCAACGTGACCAGCACTTGCCGCTTTTTGGCTGCGCGATACAAAATCTCCTTGATGTCGTTCGGACAGGCGTCCGCGTCGATCCAGATCTGCATGCGCATGGCTGTTGTTAACGTGTTGATTTCGTTACGACGAGATAAAGCCAATACGTATTCATGTCGTGGGCGGCGGATCGATCACCACGTTCGGCTGCGCGGCCTCATTGACGTGCAGTCGAAAGACGTCGGGCCTGGCGTAGTGGCCGACGACGTCGAGATCGAACTTTCCCTTGGCGATTTCGCCGAGATCGATTTCCGCGGTCACGATCTGTTCGCTGCCGTAGGCCGGTCCGGCCAGTAGCTCTCCGAAGGGAGAAACAATGCAGCTTCCGCCACGGATCAACGGCGCGCCCTCCGCGAGGGCGCCGCCCGCCGATTCCAAAAACTGGCACGCGGATAGGACAAAGCAGCGCCCCTCGTAGGCGATGTGCCGCATGGTGGGAATCCAGGCGTCTCGATCGTCGACCGTTGGGGCGCAATACAGCTCGATTCCCTTGGCGTACATCGCCGTGCGCAACAGCGGCATGTAGTTCTCCCAACAGATCACGGCGCCCAGCTTTCCAAGGGACGTGTCGAGCACCGGCAGCGTCGAACCGTCTCCCGCGCCCCAGACAACTCGCTCGAGCGCCGTAGGCATTAACTTGCGATGTTTGCCAAGCAGCTCGCCGCTGGGGGCAAAAAACAGCACAGTGCAATAAAGCGTCCCGCCGCCTCGTTCAATGACCCCGGCGCCAAGATACAACTTATTTTCGCGCGCGACCGCGCCGATCCGTTCTGTCTCCCGGCCGGGCGTTTCGATGGCGCTGTCGAAGTACTCGCGGAATTCTTCGCGTCCCGCGGGCGTGCGGCTGCCGAGACTCGCGCCGAACTGCATCCCCTTGGGGTAGCCGCCGACAAACGCCTCCGGGAACAGCGCCAGCCGGGCGCCCGATTGGCGCGCCACATCGGCCCAATGGGCCAGTTTGTCGAGCGTCCGTTGCGTGTCGAACAGCACGCTTCCGACCTGCGCGACGCTGACTTTGAATTTGGATTCTCGTTTCGTCATGCTCTTACTCTTCAAGGTCGAATGTTGTCGAGCCGCCTTGTTTTCTTGATATTCATCCGCGATTCAGGCGTCTTGCGATGCGGCAGCCAGCGAACATGCTATCTCATTGCGGACGCCGGGGTCAGTCTCGGTGGCCAACTGCGCTTCGAGGGCCGCGGCGGCGCGCGAACCGCCAACTTGTCCCAGAGCCCATGCGCACGCGACGCGAACGAGCGGTTCACTATCTCGCAGGCCGAGCAACAAGGCGTCGGTCGCCATTTCCGCGCGGCTGTTTCCCAGCACGATCGCCGCGTTTCGCAACAGGCCGCGGCGTTTGGCTCGCCACAGCGGCGTCTGACGAAAGCGCGACCGAAAGGCTTCGCCCGAAAGCGAGAACAGACTCGTCAGCTCTAGCGGGTTGGTCTCGGTCCGCGGGCGAAGTTCGACCTCGCGGCTTTCGGGCGCCTTGTTATTCCAGGGGCAAACGTCCTGGCAGACGTCGCAGCCAAAGAGCCACTCGCCGACGCCTGCCCGCAGATCGCGCGGGATCGCCTCGCGAAGCTCGATCGTTAGATAACTAACACAGCGGCGGCTATCGAGGACATACGGCGCCACAAAGGCGTCGGTCGGGCAAGCGTCGAGGCAGGCGGTGCACGTGCCGCAGTGATCCGTGGCGTGGGGTTGGTCGTAATCGAGTTCCAGATCGGTCAGCAGCGCCGCCAGAAAGAACCAACTCCCCGCCTCTCGATTCAACAGCAGCGTGTTCTTGCCGATCCAGCCCAGCCCGGCCAATTGGGCGAACTCTCGCTCCAGCAGCGGCGCGGTGTCCACCACGCCACGCGCATTCGCCTCGGGAGCCATTTCGCGCAGCGCGCTCACCAGTTTCTTGAGGCGATCGTGGATCAGGTCGTGGTAATCAGTTCCCCAAGCGTAGCGCGATACGCGACCGTAGCCCGGCTGCGGTGGGGCCGGATCTGCGGTGCGATAATTGAGCCCGAGGACGAGGACGCTGCGAACGCCCGGCAAAACTCGGCCGGGATCGGCGTAGGCGTCAGCCCGGCTGGCCAGGTAGCTCATCTCACCGGCGTAACCGGCGGCGAGCCACTCCTGGAGTCGACCGACGCCCGTAGGGGTTATGGCCGGCGTGGCGCCGACGTGGTCAAATCCAAGTCGTCGAGCAGCCTGCTTGAGATTCGCCGTGAGCGCCTTGCGGTCCATAGAGACAAGTGTAGCAGGGCGTGATCTCTGCTGTAGCCGGCCTCTGTGAGGCCGGAAATGCGCGGCGGCAAGCGGTCTGAGGTGATTCTCCGCGGTCACGGACCGCGGCCACCGAAAGCACGGAGCTGACGCTCACGCGGCCGTCTTGCGGACGTCGGGACGGCGGGCGGGGGGAAAACTGTTGGGATCGGTCCCCGGTTGACGCGGATCGTAGCGGCGGCGCAACATCTCGCGCCGCGCCGCGGCGCTCAACGACGAGACAGACGGCGTCTCTTCATCCTCGGGCACGTCGGGCCGGTTCCGCGTAATCCAGGTCAGCATGGCCGGCAGCATGATCATCGAAGAGAAAAGGCAGCACGTCACGCCAATCGTCAGCACGCGCCCCAGGCTTTGCAAACCCTGATGACTGGCGATCATCAAGCTGCCGAAGCCGACAATCGTGGTCAGTGAGTCGATCGTCACGGCGACGGCGGTCGATTTCGACATTCGATAACGCCCCTTCTGGTCGAGGAAGTCGTGCACGACATGCACCCCTTCGTCAACGCTGATGCCGAGCAAGATCGGCAGGGCGATCATGTTTGCAGGATTCAGCGGAATATCCAACAGGCCCAACAGGCCGAAAGTCTGCAACAAACCGATGCCCAGCGGCAACAGTGAGAGGATTGTATAACGGATGCTGCGCAGATCGAACAGCAGCACGCAGACGATCACTCCCAGGGCGTAGAGGGCCGCTTTCTCGTAACTGTGCTTCATTTCAAGCGAAGCTTCGTACGCTTGCAGCGGGTTGCCGGTCACGCGAGGATCGACTTGCCGCGTCTCGCGGACGAAGTTGCCGAGCGCGTCCATGTCCCAAATGTTGCCGCGACCGTAAATCTTCAACAGATGCAGACCATGCGCGCCCACAAAGCGACTGGTGAGACTTTCAGGCAGGTCGGTGAGCTGCGGTGGCTCGGGATTGGCCATTCCCTTCAGCACATGCAGCCGGCTGAGCAAGTCGCCCGCCATGAACGATTGCAACTGCGAGATCAACCGATTGCATTCGGGCACCTGCATGCGGCGCAATTTATCACGGGCCTGCTCCAGATTCTGTGCGGCTCGGCTACTCAAATTGCGCCGCGCCAGCAGTTCTTGAGCGCGGGCCATCAACCGCCCCAGCTCTTCCGGCTTGTCGATCGGGATTACCGGCGGACGCTCCGGCAGTCCGCTGAGTTGATTGCGAAGCTGCTCGATCAGTAGCCGTTTGACTTCATGATCTGGCGGCAACAGCGAGACGATCTCTTCGGTCCGCTCGACCGAACTTTGCTTGAGAAACGCCGCCTTACGGCGCAGCAATTCTTCGCGGCTGTCGGCGATCGATAGCGCGTACCACACGCTCTGGTTGCTCTCG
>DASXPZ010000524.1:0-6011 GCA_036493275.1 Pirellulales bacterium | reverse complement strand
CGGCCACGCCCGCCGTGACGAAGCGGTGAAGGGCTTGCGCCCCGATCTACCGGCCATCGCCATCTCGCACATCGCCGAGGAGGCCGACGGTTTATGGCAGCACGGAATTCCGCTGGTGCTGTCCGGCCACACGCACGGCGGCCAGGTGACACTGGCCCGGTTGCACGAACTGGCCGTCGGTATGATCGGCGGGCACAAGTACGTGCACGGCCTTTACGGCTCTCGCGAAAGCCGTGCGGCGGCCAACGGACAGGGCAGCAAGAACGGCGGCACCAACCGGCACGGTAAACCCGAACCAGCGGGCGCGGTTTACGTCGGGGCGGGTATCGGCGCCGCCGTGGTCCCGTTACGGCTTGGCGATCGCGGCAAGCGCGAGGTGACCATCTTCGAGCTGGGCTGTCAGCCCGGTGATTTCGTCGAGCACCACAGCGAGCAAGAGGCCCTGCCCGGGCGAAAACCGACCGCCCGGGTGATCGCCCGGCGCGCCGCTGCTGTCGTCCGCAAGCGGCTTGACCGCGAAACCGACCCCGGAATTCCGCGGAAACCCTGAGGCAGCGGCCGCGTTCGTTCGGCAGGCCTTGTCCTTGGGCCGGCGGGATTCATATTGGCAGCGCCATGAACAAATACACCCTGCCGGATCTCGACTACGACTTCGGGGCGCTGGAGCCCCACATCTCCGGGCGAATCATGGAACTTCACCATGAAAAGCACCACGCCGCGTATGTGAAGGGCGCCAACGAAGCCACCGAAGCGCTGTTCGAGGCGCGAGAAAAAAACGACTTCACCAAGATCGCCTCCCTGCAGCGGGCCCTGGCCTTCAATCTGTCGGGCCACGTGCTGCATTCGATCTTCTGGAAGAACCTGGCCCCCAAACGCGGCGGTCAGCCGACCGGACCGCTGGCCACCGCCATCGACAGCGCCTTCGGGAACTTCGATCATTTCAAGGCCCAGCTGGTCGAGGCCGCCATGACCACCAGCGGGTCGGGGTGGGCCGCGCTGTCGTGGGAGCCTCTCGGGCAGCGACTGATCACCACGCAAATTCATGATCACCAGTCTGAATTCACCGCCGGTGGCAGCCCACTGCTGGTCCTGGACGCCTGGGAGCACGCCTACTATCTGCAGTACGGCCCCGACAAGAAGAGCTTCTTCCAGAGCATCTTCAATCTGTGGAACTGGGACGACGTCGCCGCGCGCTTTGAATCCGCGCGGGCCTTGAACCTGGGCCTGGGCGCCAAAAAACCTCGGTAAAAGCGGCCCAGATCACGTTTGGAAGGGCGAATCCCGCCCCAAACTTTGCTTTCCAGAACTGATGAGCTATTGTCCGGCAAAATCGCGACGCAATTCGTCGGCCTATCCGACCTAACCCAAGGAGCTATTGATGTTTAAGAAGCTTGCAATCCCCTTCCTCAGCTTGACCCTCGTGGCGCTCGGCGCCTGTAGCAGCAACAGCAGCAGCAGCACTGACGCCGGCACCGGCGGCAAGGCCGGCACCGGCGGCGCGACCGGCACGGGCGGCGCGACCGGCACGGGCGGCACGACCGGCACCGGCGGCACGACCGGCACCGGCGGCACTGCAGTCGACGCCCCCGTCGATATGTCGACCACCGAGACCGCAGCCGAGACAGGGACGGAGACCGGCGCCGAGACGATGACCGAGGCGGGCGGCGATACCACGGCGCACGATATCTGTGCTCCGTACAACATGTCGACAGCCAACAGCATGTTGCCTGGGGTGACGACGGCTGATTTCTGCACTCGCTATGGGAGTCTTTGCATGTTTGGCGGCGATATGCGCTACACCAGCATGGACGACTGCATGACCAAATACGGTGCCGCCGCTGCGTCAGTGCAGAGTTGCCGTGCGGCCCACTTGTGCAATGCAGCCGTTGCCGGAACAGCGGTCCATTGCCCGCACGCGACCGGACTTAGCATTCCTGCCTGCATGTAAGCACCAAAATCAAGCAGCGATCGATTGATCGATGCTTGAGAGGGGCCTCACCGGAGGCCCCTCTTTTTTTGCGAACATAAACTGGATCAGTGGCCGATCCATTTCGCTCTTGAAATGAAGTTGGATCTTAAGGAACCCTCCGTCACATGAGTTCCGATCCTGACATCCTTTCAATCGCGGCAGCCTTGCGGCGGTTTCCCGAACTGGACGAATGCATTATTGGATTTGAGGGTGACGGACAATCCCGCGTCCTCGACTACGGCAAGACGAGCAAGCCAAATTCTCGCTGTGTTGGAATTATCATCGAGGAAGTAGAAGCGGATCCGGAATCCGATCGAGAATTGGTCAAGATGGCAGCGCTAAAGTCGGCGCCTCCTGCTGTTCTGGCGAATCGAAGTCGCGTCGTTCCGGAGCTAGTCGGGGCAGGAGTGAGCTGTGCGCTCACGACGTTTTCGGCAATCGGCGTCTTGGCAGGGGTCGCCGGTGAGATTCCCACTGGAGGCGCATCCACGTTTCTCATCGTTTCAGCATGGACCGGTCTGACGATGGGAGGCATCCAGTGCCTCAATGGTCTTGTGCGGGTCGGAACCATCTTCGCCTCGCCCGACGACAATACGCTGCAGCGATGGGACTCCAATCTGAGCTATTCGATGAGTATTCTGCTGGTGGATGCCTTGGGAGTCGCATCTGGACTTGCTTCGCTGCCTTTCGCAGCGCGAAACCTTTGGGCCGCGCTTTGTCGCCAGAGGGTGTTCGTCGCCAAAGGACTCACGATGGATTCGCTTCGAGTGATGAATCGCGCGGAACGCATGCGGGCGATCTCCGAAGTCTTCGAGGACGCGGCCAAAACCTCGGAAGGTCGAGAGGCACTGGTTAGGGCGGCGCGCGAAGCTCAGATCGGACCTCAAACCTTCCAGAGGGCGGCGGGAATTTCAGTCCGCCATGCTCAGTCGCTCCGACGAATCATTTCCGACGAGACGGTTCGGCGCATTACCGCATCAGTTCGCGATGTCCTCACCAGCGTGGCGGTCACGGGAGCGAGTGCCACACCGGCGTCGATGACCGGCAGCGCCAGCGGATCAATCAACTACCTCATCAATTTGATAGATGCCGGGGCGCCCAATCGCAACTAGATCTTTTGCGCGCTCCCGCTTCGCTCAGTCCACGATCTTTTGAGAGAACGCTCCCAATGTCGCCAAGCCAAAAACGAGACATGGCACACCGACAAAAACAGTCGCCACGATGTTCATGCTGATACCGACCGCCAATATGCCTCCGCCAAGAAGTGCAACGCCCAGAGCAACGATCCGCGCGCGGCGGGAACCCCGATGCCGTAACAACCTCGGCTTTCCGAAGATTGACGCCAATGCAGATCGGAAGTTGTCACCGTCATCATCTCGCACAACGAGGCGCCAGCTATTTGCTTTTCCGTAAAGTCGCCCGGTGTTGCGATCGTAGGTCCAGGCAGAGACGTCAGATGAACGAACTGTGAGATCGGTATTGCCGATCAGAATTTTTCCCGCAGCAAACTGGATTTGGCGTCGACCAAATGATCGTCGGGCGATCAGAAGAACAACTCCCGTCGCAGCCAGGATCAGAAAGGCCGACACGGTCGGTACGATGCCGGGTATCCGGCGGGCGGCTACTGAGGCGATCGTGGCAATCGGGATCAGGAACTGAGCCAGGCGCCATTTGGCGACATCCACACGGAGAACGCGCGCTGAAATTGACTGCACGTCACCCTTCACATTCTGCATCCGATAAGCGAATTCTAGACTTCAATAGAAATTCTGCTCGCAGTACGTATTGCTACAGCCGGGAGCGCCAGCCGGGCAGTCCACGCTCGCGCAATACTCGCCCGCCGACTTGATGCAGAACGGGTTGGCGGGATCGTTGCAGATGCGTCCCGGACAACAAACCGCAGACTGGGTACCGCACGGCTGGCACCTCATATTGATATCGTATGGAGTTCCGTCCGGCAATGTGGCCTTCGATCGTAAGCCACTGACAATACAGCCACCGTTGTTGCTGCACACCTGGCCCGACGGACAGCTGTTGATCCCGCCGAAGCTGCAGATCCCGCCGATGCAGATCTTCGCCGGGCAGTTGTTTGGACCGCAGCTCACCCCGTCGCTCTTGTTTTTCGGGACGCAGTCGCCGTTGCAGTCGTAGGTGCCGGTCTGGCAGTCGCTGCCGCCCACTGGCGTGCAGCTTTGGCCCATCCTTGAATCGCAGCACTGGCCGCTGGTGCAGGTCTTCCCGCTGGGGCAGTTGTTCTTGCACGTGCTGCCCTGGCATGTCTCGCACGATTGACAAGCGTGGCTGCAGCTGCCGCAATTTTGCACATCCTGGCTGGTCTGGGTCTCGCAATCCGGATTGCTGCTGTTGCAGTTGGCGAAGCCGTTGTTGCACACCGGTGTCGTGCACGAACCGCCCACACACGACGACGCGGCATTGGCGACGGCACAGCTCTTTCCGCAAACGCCGCAGTTGCCGTCGGTCGTCAAGGGTGTCTCGCAGCCGGGCTGGGCGTTGCAGTCGCCGAAGCCGTCCTTGCAAGTGAACTTGCAACCGCTGTTCACGCACGAAGCGTTCGAGTTGGGCGACGAGCAGCCCATCCCACACATCCCGCAGTTGTTCGGATCGCTGGCGGTGTTCACGCAGGCTGAACCGCACTTGGTCGGCGTCGACGCTGCACAATCGGAAACGCACGTCGGCTTGCCGGTCGAGCTTGAACAAAGCGGCGTGGGGTTGTTGCACATCGTGCCGCAGGCGCCGCAGTGGTCCGGCGTGTTGACCACGGTCTCGCAACCGGGAGCGCCGTCGCAGTCGCCGAAGCCGTTGTTGCACACCGGCGTCGTGCACTTGGTGCCGTCACACGACGAAGTGGCGTTGGTGAAGGAACAAGAGTCATTGCAACGCGCGCAATTGGATGCGGTGCCAAGCGGGGTTTCGCACCCGGGCTGGTTGTTGCAGTCGCCGAAGCCGGTCTTGCACGTTCCCATCACGCACTGACCGTTCACGCAAGAAGCGGCGGCGTTGGGGAAGCTGCAGATGGTGCTGCACGCCCCGCAGTTGTTGACGTCGGTGCCGATGTCGACGCACTTGTTGTCGCACTTCTTCGGCGCCGTCGACGGACAGTCCGAAACACAGGTCTGTTTGCCGGCGACGTTGGAACAAAGCGGAGTGGCCCCGCTGCAAACCGTGCCGCAGGCGCCGCAATGAGCCTCGGTGCTCAGCGCGGCCTCGCAGTCGGGGTTGCTGGTGTCGCAGTTTCCGTACCCGAGGTCGCAGGTGATCTGTCCGCAGGTCCCGGCCACGCACGCAGCGCTGCCGTGGTCCGCGCCGCAGGCTTTGCCGCAGGTGCCGCAATTGTTGGTCGTGACAAGCGGCGTCTCGCAGCCAGCCGCTGCCGTGCAATCGCCGAAGCCGTCGTGGCATCTGCCCATGGTGCAGGCGCCCTTCACGCAAGTGGCATCGGCGTTCGGGAAGGAGCAGATGGTGCCGCAGGCGCCACAGTTGTTCAGGTCTGACTGGAGGTCGACGCAGTTGGCGGCGCACTTGTCTGCGGTGGGCGCCGCGCAAGTCGACACGCACGACTGCGTTTTCCCGGTGCTGGCACACAGCGGAGCGTCGGCCTTGCACGCGCTGTTGCAGCCGCCGCAGCTCTCCGGGCGACTGATGCTGGTCTCACAGCCGTCGTCCGGCTCGGTGCTGCAGTGGGCGAAGCCATCGGCGCACCCGGTTGCCGGAATCCAGCAGACGCCCGCGCGGCACTCAACGGCCGCTCCCGTGCTGACGTTATGAAGCAGCGAACAATCGTGGCCGCAGGCGCCGCAGTTCTTGGGATCGGTCGTCACCGCGCAGGTCTGCGGCTGATCGGAGGCGGCGTCCGGGCCTGGCATCACCGGGACATCGCCGGCCGGCCTGTCCATCGCCGCCGTGTCTTTTCCCGGCTTGTCCGGCGAGCCGTCGGCGCCCCCGGCATCCGGATGGGGGGCGTGAAACGGCGTGCAGCCAAACGCGACCACGAACACGGTGGGAAGCCAAATTCGCCGAACAT
>DASXPZ010000523.1:0-4481 GCA_036493275.1 Pirellulales bacterium | reverse complement strand
TCCCAGCCGGACGACGGTGACCACGATCGAGTTACCCAGCTTGATCCGTTGGTTTTCCTTGCGTGAGAGCACGAGCATGGCGTCCGACCTCCGTGTTCGGAATGAATTGATGCATATAGTGTATGGATGTATACAAAACAGCGGCGCCTGCGTCAAGACTTGGCCTTGGCAAAAGCTTGCCAGGGGCCAGGCAGGTGGATTGGACAACACACGCTTCGCACGGTCCGTCCCGCTATGCGGCCCGCGCGATCGATCTATCCCTAAATCACTCCAAGACTTGTTGTGCCTAGCTCGACACCGCTGGGCCGAAGACCGCTTCAAGCGGCCGCCGCGTCCAGCTGGTCGACATCCCCCACGCTCAACTGCAAAAATCGCACTCCCGATGAATCGTAAAACAAAACCGCTCGCTTGTCGCTTGCCCAAATCGCCGAGAACTTAGTCGCGCGTGGGCCGTGCAGGCAAAAGTAACGGCCGCAAGGCTTTCCGGCTTGTTCCAGGGTTCGCTCCGTCATCGGGTGCGCCCCTGGTTCTAATTCTTCGTGTTCGCAAATTGTGTGATTAATTAACTCTCGCAAGTCATCCAACGTCTGGATCCGCTGTTCCATGCACGCCATCGCGGGAGGAGCCCTCCTAGGATTTAAAGCCTGCACTTGAGTGAACCTGAAAAAGACCTCGCAGGCGATAACTAGTAAAGATAGATAAACTGCCAACAAGGTATGCTATCGGCTAATTACGGGGTCTTCATCTCGTCCGATCTGAAGGTTCTGCGCAGAATGCGCAAATGAGATCGAGACCGGCGCCGCGCAAACGCGCCGCGCGAAGCGCGATCAGCCAACGATTGCGGCGCTTCCGATGGAGTGCGCCCGAGGTTGCGCGGCGCGCAATGTTCAGTCGGCCTGTGCAGATTGCCGTTACTTCTTCGCCTCTGCGTCGGCAGGCTGTTCCCTTGAGTAGGCCTCGAACGCCTCGGCGAGTTTGGCCTGTTGCTCGTCTCCCTTGTGGAACAAGACGCGATAGCGAAAGGTCACCGTTTCGCCCGCCGGGAGCGTGTAATCCCCTTCATGCTCGTTCGCCTGTGTGAAATCGTGCAGGCCGAAGGGATTGGCCGCAAACAGGCCGTAATCGCGAACGTGCCAGTAGGTCGGATAGCGAAAGCTGCTGGGATGATTGAGCATGGCGATGCCGACCATCTCGTCGTCAAGCTTGCCGTGATAGTCGACCCACGGGGCGGCTTTGCCCCAGGTCTCTTTGTCGCGAATCCCGTTGGCGTTGACGATGTTGCCGCCGGTCTTTTTCTTATCGAGCTGCGTCAAGTCGAGCGCCGTCGGAACGCGGACTCCCATCGACCCCTCCTTGGTGTCGCCGAACTTCACCGGCCCGTCGCTTGCCTTGATGGTGATGTCGAAATCGATCGACCGCGCGTCGCCGCCGTCGCGGAACGTCAGCGTGCGAACGTCCTCGCACTGCTTCTTGCCCTTCGGGTCGATCCAATCATTGACGGCGCCGATCACCGCCTGCTTGCCGTCGGCCTCGCACTTGAGGTACTCGCGATGGACTTGTTTGGCGAGACTCGGCTCGGACCAGAAATCAATTCCGTTCACGTTGCCATGCGTGAACCAGAGGGAGCGATGGTGCGGATGGTCCGGCTTTTCGCCAACTGTAAACCGCATTGGAAAGGCGCGCGTCATTTCTTTGCCTGTCGGACCGATGATTGGCCAGACGATCGGCTTGGGGCCGGTCTTGATCAAATAGTCGGCAAACAGCTTGCCGTCGATGGTGACCTTCGCCCCGCCGTCGTGCTTTTCAACCGCAATTTCGCCGGCCGACGCGGCGTCCGCAGAGAACATCGCGGCGCTCATCGCAAAGGCTGCTACAGCGAACATTGCGGCCGGACGAAAAAGAGCTCGGCAAACGAATGGACCGATCGAGCGCAACATGGCGGGTTTCCTGCGGTGGAAGAGGACGAGGGGCGCGGCTTCCGCGCATCCTAACCACCCCGCCCGGCCGTTGCCAGTGCCGAGATTGCCCCGCGGCGGATCGCTCGCGGCAATCCTATTTGCGCTTCTCCGCCGCCGGTCTGGCGGCGGTCTCTTGTTTGCCGCGAAGGATATAGTCTTCCAGCGTCAACTCGCGGAAGGCCGCCATCTGACGCCCCGCCTCATCGATTCGCTGCCGATCGGGCTCGAGCAGCGTCCATTGAAAACGGTGCGTCGCCCGGAGCGAATACTTCGGCACGCCCGGCTGATCGGCGTCGAGCGTCATCTGGACGTCGGTCGGCAGCAGGCCGCGCTCGGCCAGGATCCGGCTGATCGTCATCCTGGGGAACGGCGGCAGCGTGCCGCGTCCCGTGAGCATGACGTTCAATTGGGCGCTCCATTGTGAGAACTCGGCGTATTGCTCGACGGCCCGCGGCGACTTGGCCGGCGCGGCGCGGAGGCGATATTCCATCCAATGGCTTTTGAAGACCATTCCCTCGCCCTCGGTCTCTTCATTGAATTTCGGGTTGGCCATGAAGTTCAAGACCGCCTGGGGCGCCGCGGCGGCGTCGAGTTTTACCTTGGCTGAAAACGTCTTCAGCGCCTCAGTTGAGACCTGCGACCAGACCTTTCGCTGCGGATCGATCACGACAAATCGGCCCCGCAACGAATCGAAGATCGTCGTCTCGGGATCGAGCTTCTTGTTCGGATCGGTGATGAAATCGTAGACGAAGCCGCTGCGAAAGATCGTCGTGATCTCGTTGATCGGCTTCTCGTCCTTTGCCTTGTAGAGCTTGCTCTCGACGTGAAAATCGACAAATTCCGCGCCCCGCGCGACTGGCCCCAACAACACGGCGCAGAGGCCCAACCACATCCATTGCAAACGAGCGCGCAGCATACCTGGTATCCTTACCGTTGGTGTACAACTGCCCATACTGGGGCGGCGGGGGAGAATACCCGAACGGCCGCCGCCGTGTAAATTGCAGTTCGAGCCACTTCCGCCCTTGCTAGCGGACGCAAAACCCTGCCGTCTGGCGGTGTGGTACTCTTTCTCTGACGCCCAGTCCGTTGGCGCAGCGCGGCGCCGGCACTACAACGGGCGTTTCTCCAAAGCGATAGCATTTCCTCCTTGGCGGTCAGCACGAGCAACGTTTCCAAGATGCGAACATTTCTAGTCACAGGCGGGGCCGGGTTTATCGGCTCGCACCTCGTCGAGGCCCTGCTGGCGCGCGGCGACCGGGTCCGCGTGCTCGATAATCTCAGCACCGGCGCGCGGAGTAACCTGACCGAAAACCGCCGGCTGGAATTCATCGAAGGGGATCTGACCGACGCGCGCGCCGTGGCCGGGGCGGTCCTAGGGGTCGATTGCGTCTTTCACGAGGCGGCGCTGGCCAGCGTTCCGCGCAGTATTCAGCATCCGCTCGATACCCACGCCGCCTGCGTCACCGGCACGATCATGTTATTAGACGCCGCCCGGCAGAATGGCGTCCGGCGCGTGGTGTACGCCGCCAGCAGCAGCGCGTATGGTGACTTGCCGGCCGCGTCGAAACGGGAAACGGATCTGCCGAATCCCCTCTCGCCCTACGCCGCCGCCAAGCTCGCCGGCGAGCTTTACCTGAGGGCGTTTGCTCATTCGTACGGTCTTGAGACCGTGGCCTTGCGCTATTTCAACGTCTTTGGCCCCCGGCAAGACCCGAACAGTCCCTACTCGGCGGTGATCCCGCTCTTCACCAAGGCGCTCCTCAGCGGCAAGCAGCCACAGGTTTACGGCGACGGGACGCAGTCTCGCGATTTCACGTTCATTGCCAACGTCGTCGATGGCAACCTGCTGGCGGCCGACGCGCCGAACGTCTCGGGCAAGGTTTTCAACCTGGCCGGCGGCCGCTCGACGACACTACTGGAACTGCTGCGGCTGATCAACCAGCAGTTAGGGACGCAGATCGCGCCGATATTTCAGCCCCCCCGCACCGGCGACGTGCGCGAGAGCATGGCCGATATCAACGAAGCCCGCCGCTGGCTCAAATACGAGCCGCGCGTCTCGTTCGAGGAAGGGCTGCGCCGCACGGTCGAATATTACCGGACGGCAAAATAGGCTTCTGCCAAGGCGGCGCCTGGAAGCGTCCCTCGCCAATCCCCAGTTACGCCAAATCGCGATCTTCGAACAGCAGCAGCGCGACGAGCATCGCGACAGTGCTGTAGAGCAAGCTATAGAGGGCCGCCCAGCCCAGGTAATCGAGCCCTACCGGCGCCCCGCTAGTCACGGCAGCCTGGATATTGAAATCGTCCAGGTTCGGCAGCACGGTGGCGATAAATTGGCCGAAGAACGAGACCAGCCTCGATTCTCGAAACGCGTCGGCGAACATCTGTGATAAGTGGCCCAGCACGTAGATCGTGAAGCAGATCATCAGGTTGGGGATCATCGGCAGCCGCGTCGACAGCGCCACGGCAATCGACGCCATGGTCACCGTTTCCAGAAAGCCCAGCACCAGGCCGGGCACGACGTGG
>DASXPZ010000522.1:0-2076 GCA_036493275.1 Pirellulales bacterium | reverse complement strand
CCGCCGCCGAAAAATCCGCCGGGGCCGCCAACGGGCGGCCCGCCACCCGGAGGTTGGGCGAGCGTGGTGCCTACCAACGTCAAAGCAAAAACGGCCAAGAACAACGATGCAAGAGATTTGAAAATTCGCATGGAATGGTCCCTTTGGAAGATCGCAGCGGATCAGGTACGAGTGCCAAGCTTTGCGCGCCGGCGCGCACCTTAAGTGTGCTGGCTCCCATTAGATTGAACGCCCGCCGGAGATGAAAGTTCCATTTTAGCATCCCCAATGCTAAACCCGAGACGCCATCCGGTGGATCGTCTCCGCGCATTGGCTGACGGCCAAAGCAATCTTGTGGGGCGGGTCCTGCCAGCTTAAAGTAAAGGCTGGGTGAGGGTTACGTTGACAGCCCACCCAACCTCAGGCGACCGCTTTAGACGAGCTATCAAGATGGACCCCGCGGAACTAATGCAGTTGGCGATCGAGAAGTGCCGGCAGGGTCTGGCCGCCGGCCAAAGTCCCTTTGGCTGTGCGATCGCGCGCGACGGCAAATTGCTCTCCTGCTCGCACAACACCGTCGTGCTGTCGACCGATATTACGGCCCACGCCGAAGTGAACGCCATCCGCGAAGCCTGCCACGCGGCGAAAGATATTTTCCTCGACGGCGCGATCGT
Source organism: Pirellulales bacterium (assembly GCA_036493275.1). Classification (GTDB taxonomy): domain Bacteria; phylum Planctomycetota; class Planctomycetia; order Pirellulales; family JACPPG01; genus JACPPG01. Next base: position 1,423 of record DASXPZ010000522.1, on the reverse strand, counting down.
GGCCACGACGTGCGAGCCCTGCCCAATGTGCATGGCGGCGCTGCATTGGGCTCGCGTTGATACGGTTTATTACGGCGCGACGATTGGCGACGCCGACACCGCTGGTTTCAACGAGTTGCAATTGCCGGCCGCTGAGTTGCTGCGCCTCGGCGGCAGTAAGCTCAAGCTGATCCCAGGCGTACTGCCCGCCGAATGCCGCGAGTTATTTACCGAGTGGAAGAACAATCCGTCGCGGACAGTGTATTAGGAACTGGGGACTTGGGGCTGGGGACTAGGGGAATGAAACCGACGAAGATCCAAAGTTACCGAGATCTCGACGTGTGGCAGGAGGGCATTCAGCTAGCGCTTGCAGTTTACCGCTTAACTGCAAAGTTTCCGTCCCACGAGCAGTTTGGGCTGGTTAGTCAGCTGCGCCGCTGCTCGGTTTCTGTTCCTTCGAACATTGCTGAAGGACACGCCCGGCTTTCAACCCGAGAATACTTGCGGCATGTGTCCATTGCTCTCGGCTCGCTTGCGGAACTGGAAACTCAATTATTACTGGCGTTCGAACTAAAATATGTCGGTGAGGATCAAAGCGGCGATTTGACGGCATCCGCCGACCGCCTAGGCAAACGTTTACGAAGTCTCACGAAATCCCTACGGGAAAGAATCGAACGTGAATTTTGAAAAGCCCCTAGTCTCCAGCCCCCAGTCCCTAGCCGCGCACATGGTCACCAAATCCGAAATCGCCGCCGATTGGCTGTCCCGCTACACGGGCATGCCGCTCAAGGAATTCGGTCCGCTCGTGCTGCTGACAAATTTTCGCGATTACGTGGTGCGATTTGCCAAGAAGTTCGATTGTCCTGTTTACGGCGACGATCGACCGATGCAAGCCGCCACGAATTCCGATGGCCTGACGATCATCAATTTCGGCATCGGCTCGCCAAACGCCGCGACGATCATGGACCTACTCACGGCCTACCATCCGGAGGTCGTCCTGTTCCTCGGCAAATGCGGCGGCTTGAAGCACACCACCGAAATCGGGCACTTCATCCTGCCGATCGGAGCGATCCGGGGTGAAGGAACTTCGGACGACTACTTGCCGCCGCTGGTGCCGGCACTCCCCTCTTTTAAGCTCCATAAATTCGTCTCGCAAAAGCTGGTCGAGCGCGGCTTCGAGTACCGCACCGGCGTGATCTACACCACCAATCGCCGCGTCTGGGAGCACGACGTCAAGTTCCGCGAGCAGCTCCAGGAATACACGCCGATCGCGATCGACATGGAGACCGCCACCATCTTCGTCGTCGGCCACAAGAACCAGATCGCCCGCGGGGCGCTGCTCTTGGTCTCAGATAAGCCGCTCACTCCGGAAGGCGTAAAGACCAGCGAGAGCGACGCCCGGGTAACCCGCGATTGGTCGGACGTCCACCTCACGATCGGCATC
>DASXPZ010000521.1:0-5953 GCA_036493275.1 Pirellulales bacterium | reverse complement strand
TGGCAAAACACCTTCACGCTCGACCTGCTGACGCACGAAGGGGCCTGCCGCGGAGCGCTCGTTTGGAACGAATCGCACGGCAAAACGCTCGTTTGGGCCAAGCAAACCATTCTCTGCACCGGCGGCGCGGGGCAAATCTATCGCGAGTCGACCAATCCCGAAGTGGCCACGGGCGACGGCCACGCCCTGGCCTATCGCGCCGGCGCCGAGCTGCGCGACATGGAGTTCATGCAGTTCCATCCCACCGTGCTCTACATCGCCGGCAGCAGCCGCAATCTGATCACCGAGGCGATGCGCGGCGAAGGGGCGCTGTTGATCGATTGCAACGGCCATCGCTTCATGCCCGAATACGACGAGCGGGCCGAGCTCGCGCCGCGCGACGTCGTCAGCCGGGCGATCGTCACGCAAATGGATAAGACGCGGCGCCCGAACGTCTTTCTCGATCTGTCGCATCTCAATCCGCAACACGTTCGCACGCGCTTTCCGGGCATCGCGGCGATTTGCGCCGAGTTCGGGCTCGACATCACGCGCGATCCGATTCCTGTGCGGCCCGGCGCCCATTACATGATCGGCGGCGTGACGGTCGATCTCGAAGGGCGAACGACCGTGCCGGGGCTGTGGGGAGCGGGCGAAGTGACCTCGAGCGGCCTGCACGGCGCCAACCGCCTGGCGTCGAACAGCCTGCTGGAAGGCCTGGTGTACGGCGCGCACGCCGGAGAAGGCGCCTCGCGAGCGGCGCTGGCGATCGCCGACGATTTTCACGCCTTGTCGCTGCATAATCCGCAGGCGCCCGAAGCGGTAGAGCCGCTCGACCTGGCCGATATCCGCAACTCGCTCAAAAGCTTGATGTGGCGCGACGTGGGAGTGCGGCGCGATCGCGTCGGGCTGGCCGAAGCGGTCCGCACGATCGACCAGTGGCGCAGCTACGTTCTGAGCCGGCAATTCACCGCGTCGGCCGGCTGGCAATTGCAAAACATGCTCTGCGTGGCGCGACTAATGACGCAGGCGGCGTTGATGCGCGAAGAGAGCCGCGGCGTTCACTTGCGAACCGATTTTCCCAAGCTCGACAACGCCCACTGGCGCCGGCACATTTCTTTTTGCCGCGATTCCGGCGTTTCGCCCGGCGAGTAAGGGCGAGCGTTGAACGCGCTACGGCGCGTCCGCCCCGGCGAAGGGAAGCGTGGTGGGGGCCGGGTTTCGCGGAACCAGGCGCGAGAAGATGCTGTCGACGAAGCCGTTTGGGAGTTCGATCACGCTACTGCGCAAGCGCTCTTGCCACCAGTTCGAGATCTCTTGCAGATCTCCTTTTTCGTAGCGGTGCTGCACGATCTCGTACGTGTCGCGCTCGAAGAGGACGACGTCGATCGGAAAATCGACATTGGCCGAACTGATCCGCGTCGAGTCGAACGCCAGGCAGCCCACCTTGAGCGCAAACCGCATCGAGTCGGAGAATTTCAGCGTGCGGTCGAGGATCGGCTTGCCGTAGCCTGACTCGCCGAGGATGTACTACGGCGTCCCTTGGCTGACTTCGACCCAATTCCCTTGAGGGTACAGCATATAAAGCCGCGGCTCGCGGTCCAGTTCCAACTGGCCGCCGACCAGCGCGTGCAGATTGAACGGCAGCCGGCTCTCCTGCAACGCCTCGCGATCCTCGCGAGCCACGCGGCGCGTCTGCTCGGCGAAAGCGTTGACCGCTTTGTAGAGCTTGTCGTAGGCGGTGTCGGCTTCTTCCAGCGCTTCTTCGAAGTAGGTCAGCGCCTTGTCGCGCACGCTGCGCAGGCCGGAGGTCATCAGAAACAACGAATGGCCGCCATGCCGATGGACCGACACCTTTTGAGCCGTGATGCACTCGTTGCCCGTGGTGATCCGCGTGTCGGCAATTCCGACCAGTCCATCGTGGACTTTCATTCCCAGGCAAAACGTCACTGATACTGCTCCTGCTTCTGCGTCGTCTGAGTCTCGACCGGCGGCGGAGCGAAGAAAGTTTCCGAAATAGCGTCGCCGACCAGATTCACCTTGGTCTGAAACTGGTCGAGATACTCATGCATTCCTTGGGCAATGATGTCGCTGATCTGCGTGTAATCGAATTCGGCCCGAAGCCGTCCCATCCGCTGCTCGGCGCGATTGCAGAACGTGCCGGGGTCGCTGCCGCTGATGCGGTGCAGAGATTCCTCGGCCCCCAGCAGGCAGAAGCGGATCGAACGGGGAAAGAGCCGGTCAAGAATCAAGAAATCCGCCACAGCGGCCGGCGCCAGGCGTCCCCGGCTCTTGCGGTACATCTCCAGCGCGCTGGCCGATTTCAAGAGCGCGGCCCATTGAATCGTATCGAGCGGCGTTCCTACGTCGCGCACCGTGGGGAGCAAAATAAAATACTTCACGTCCAGAATTCGCGACGTCTTGTCGGCTCGTTCCAGCAATTGTCCCATGCGGGCAAAGTGCCAGGCCTCACCGTGCGACATCGTGGCGTTGGTGATGCCGGCAAACAAGTGGCTCGACGTGATCACCTGGTCGAAGAAATCATGGGCCCGAGAGACCGACCAGCCGCCGCCAGCCGCGCTGCGGACCGTCAAATAGTACTTGTTAAGCTCGATCCACATCGACGACGAAATCACCTCGCGGACGCCGCGGGCGTTTTCTCTGGCGCTGCGCAAGCAGGAGAGGATCGAATTAGGATTCTCCAAGTCGAACGTCAGGAAATCGATCACGTTCTTCTGCGTTGGCGCGCCGTACCGCTTGATAAAGGTCTCATGATCGCCGGTCGTCACGACCAGCGGCTCCCACTGATTGGCGAAGCCTTCGTCCAGACCCAACGTGAGGTGCAAGTTGACTTCGATGAACCGGGCGACGTTTTCTGCGCGCTCGATGTAGCGGTTCATCCAAAAAACCGAATTCGCGACACGACTCAGCATGAAGAAGCCTCCGCGTCCCGCGTCGCGCCGGCCCCGGCCAGCGAATCCGCGGGCTCGTCTTCGCGGGCCAATACCCAAGTGTCTTTGCTGCCCCCCCCTTGCGACGAATTGACGACCAGCGAGCCTTTTTCGAGCGCCACGCGAGTCAATCCGCCCGGCAAGACGTGAATCTCCTTGCCGTACAAAATGTAAGGCCGCAGATCGACGTGGCGTCCTTCGAAGCCCTTGTCGATGATCGTTGGCACGCGCGAGATCGCCAGCATGGGCTGCGCGATGTACTTGCGCGGCTCCTTGGCGATCAGTCCGTGGAACCGCTCGCGCTCGCTGACCGAAGCCAGCGGTCCCATCAGCATGCCGTAGCCGCCCGAGCCGTTGGCTTCCTTGACGACGAACTTGTCGAGATTCGCCAGCACGTGGGCGCACTGTTTTTCGTCCGAGCAGACGAACGTCGGCACGTTTTGCAACAGCATCTCTTCGCTCAAGTAGTACTTCACGATCTCCGGCACATAGGCGTAGACCGCTTTGTCGTCGGCGATGCCGGTCCCCGGCGCGTTGGCCAGGGCGACGCGGCCGTTGCGATAGACGTCGAGTAGGCCCGGCACGCCCAACACGGAATCTTCTCGCAACTCATTGGGGTCTAAAAAGTCGTCGTCGATCCGGCGGTAGATCACGTCGACTCGGCGGAGCCCCATCGTGGTCCGCATGTAGACATAGCCTTCGTAGACCACCAGGTCCGAGCCTTCGACCAGTTCGATACCCATCTGCTGGGCCAGGAACGAATGCTCGAAATAGGCCGAGTTGTAAATGCCGGGGGTCAGCAGCACGACGTTGGGCTCCGGCGCGCCGCGCGGCGACATGTGCTGCAACGTCTCCAGCAAGCGGTCTGGGTAATCGTCGACCGGGCGGACCGAGAGCCCTTCGAAAACTTGCGGAAAGGTCCGCTTCATCACTTCGCGATTTTCGAGCACGTAGGATACGCCGGAGGGGCACCGCATATTGTCTTCGAGGACGTAGAACTGGCCGTCGGCGTCGCGGACCAGATCGGTGCCGGTGATGTGGCACCACACGCCGCGCGGCGGATTCAGTCCGGCGCAGGGAGGCAGATAGCACTTGCCGGAATAAATCAGCTCTTCCGGGATGATTTTGTCTTTAATGATCTTCTGATCATGGTAGATGTCGTCAATGAACATGTTGAGCGCGGTGATCCGCTGCACCAGCCCGCGCTCGATCTGCTCCCACTCGTTGGCCTCGATGATGCGGGGCAGAATGTCGAACGGCCAGATCTTCTCGGTCCCGGCTTCGTGGCCGTAGACGTTGAAGGTGATCCCCATGTTCAGCAGGGCCAGCTCGGCCGCCCGCTGGCAATGTTCGATCTCGCCGGCGCTGAGCGCCTCGATGGTGCGGATGAGCATCGCGGCGCCCTGGCGGGGGCGTCCATCCGCATCGAACATTTCGTCGTAGAAGCCGCTCGTCTGATACTTCTCGAATCGCATCGCCGGATCCTCCTGTGTCGGTCTCGCAGACGGCGCAACGGAGCGCGCCGCGCGACGGAGCCTGCGTTCAGGCGCCGGCGGCGGCTCGCGGAATGCGCCGCGGTTTTTCCCTTCGAACGGCAGCCGTCCTCCCAGCTCGCGCAAGTCTAGGGCGCAGCAAGGAAACGAGCGTTCCTCTCAGGGACGCTTCATGCGGGCGATTACGTGGTTGCGGCCGGACCGGACAGAAGCGGCGTCTTTTGCCGAAAGACGCCACCGCTGCAAGCTGGCGGACAGGTGGGCTGGGCCTGCCGGGAATCTCCCCCGGCCGCGACCGGTCGAGTATACCACCAGCCTCTGCCGGTGGAAACGTGGAAGAAGCCGGGATTTTCGGGCCAGATTAGGGGCTCAAATGCCCCTCCTGTGCGTCACGCATTCTTTGCGCGACTCCGCGCGTACAGAAGCGCAAGCCTACAGGTCGAGCAACGAAGCGGTTTAAGTTTCACGAACCTGCCTGGCTGCTCAGCGCATTCTTTAACGGGCAGTTCTTGCCGACTGCCTCACCCCGCCGATAGCGGGCAAGCAATTGCTTGCTTCGTTGCGCCAGCATTCGTCGGACTTCACGCCGCTTGCCCTTCACTTTTGGGATGGCCATTCCGTCGTAGCCCGTCGTCTGGTGCCTCATCCAGGCGATGACAGCGGCTTCGGCTCGTCGTTCGACCGGGATTCGTTTGGTGCGCGCCACCGTTCCGCTGCCGACTGGCGTGGCGTGATCAGCCACCAGACGGGCAAACCGGTTGGCAAGCTCCGCATGCCTGGCATGGAACGCGAGAAATGTCACCACCGCGCCGGTGAAATCTTCGACATATACGGCTTGGGCCTGATTCCGTCGTCGAGCGTCGGCTGCTTTTTTCTTTGCAAAAGTTTCTGTCGAACGCTCGGCTTGCAGCTCCGTGCGAATCTGATCGATCGTTTCGGCGGGCGCCAAAACGCCGCGCGAGAAGGTCCGCCGTCCCTTTTTCTCCTGCACCACCCAGTGCTGGCCGGCCGCTTTCACTCGCCTGGTGAGCGCCGCGTCGCCAGGAGGAAGCAAAACCCATCCCGCCGGCGGCGACACCACCTTGCCACCTGCGTCGCGGAGCGTATTTGGTTTTGGGCCGGGGGCGAAAGGCCGATCACTCATGCTGCTTTTGCGTTCCTACGCACCCTTCTTGCTGGTTTGGGCTGATTCCATTGATCGCTGCTGCGCACTGCGGATGCGCGTTAGCACAAAATAGATCCCGCCTTGTGCAACCCATGACACAAAGCAGCGCGCGACCGCCTCGGCCAGGCTGCCTTCTATAGAGGTCGCCGCGCCCATCAGAATGCACGCGAAGGCTGACGCCAAAAATAGCGAGCCAGCATACGGGACGCCACGCCCGATAGTAATACGTCGGACGCACCACCCGCCGAGAGGCCCCAGCACGATTAATGGGTTGACCAGATCGGCGGCGACTCCAGTCACGCCTGCCCCGACTACCAGAGCGACGGAACATTGCATCCACAGCAGCGTCTTCAAAGTCATCGGTCGCC
>DASXPZ010000520.1:0-1712 GCA_036493275.1 Pirellulales bacterium | reverse complement strand
CGAGAGTACCGAAGCAGAGCATTGGGACGGACCGATCCGTATTAGTGATGAAGGCCCTGTAATGGGGCCGGAGCGAAGGATTCGCTGCATTTGCGTTGTTCTACGGCATGCTCGAGCGCCGCTCGTCGCCGCTGCTGCCGGTGCTGAGGTCGCTCGTCCTGGTGCGGGTCTCGCAGATCAACCGCTGCGCCTTCTGTGTCGACATCAACTCTGCGACGCTGGCCAAGCGCGGAGTGTCCGAAGACAAGGTATTGGCTGTCGCGGAATGGCGCCGGACCGATCTCTTTGCGCCGGACGAGCGCCTCGCGCTCGAATACGCCGAGGCAACGTCGCTCAACAAGGTAGATGACGATCTGCGCCTTCGCCTGAAGGAGCGCTGGGACGACGACGCCATCGTCGAGCTCACGGGGTTGATCGCCTACCAGAATCTCTCCGCGAAATTCAACGCGGCACTCGATGTACCCGTGCAGGGTTTCTGCCGGCTACCGCAGTAATGGTTCCGATTCCAGACGGACAGCAATATCGGCATCGACGAGAATGCCGTCATTGAAAATGCAATCAAGAGGCTGTCAGTCGGCGCGAACGTGTCTATCCATGCTTGCACAAGGAGCCGTTTCCGCAGAATGGCGTCAGGCCATGTTCCAGCGGCGACCCATCCACGACAAAAGCGGCCCGGCGGCGGCGCACTCCCCCGCCGCCGCGCCGCATGTCGGGGCGCTGGACGCAAGATTGCGCGATCAGGGGGCGGCGATATGCCAGACATTGTTGCGGCCGTCGCCGAGGATGTCGCCGGCTTTCTTGTCGTCCTTCCAGAAATACAGCGGCTTGCCCTTGTAGGCCCACTGCTTGCCCCCGTCGTCGCGGGTGATCACCGTATAGGCGCCGTTGTCCTTGGCATCCGCTGAGGCCATCAGCGGTGGCCAGTTGGTCGCGCATTGGGCGTTGCAGGTCGATTTGTTGGGCGTGGTGTCGCGGTCGAGGATGTAGAGCGTCATGCCCTTCGCGTCGACCAGCGTCTTGCCCTTCGCGGAATCGCCGGCCTTGGCGGGCGCCTGTGCAAGGGCAACACCCGAACCGAGCGCGACGACCGCGGCCGCGATCACAACAGAGAGGATCGTTCTCATGCCTAAAACTCCTTGGGTTTTTTCGGAGAAGCCGTTCCGACTTCTCCCAAATTGATCCGGGAGTTATCCCGAACGCCATGATTTTTAGCAATTTTCGCGGTCACCCGGAAGCGCCGTCAGCCGGCGCGGCGAGCACGAAATCGTTACATCGCCAATCGCAAAGGTCGCGCAGCGCCTGGTTGATGGAGCGTGCCGGCGCGAAGAATCTCGCCGATCTCGTGCGCATCGAAAATCCGCACTCATTTTGTCGTCGGCCGATCGGCCGCGCAGAAGGGCCGCAGTGTCCTCGCCGCCAATTTCGATCATGTGACCTTGTTCACCTCTGCCGGATAGCCGCATGAGAGGGATTTGGCTCCCGCGCGTACTCGCGTCGAATCGACGCATTACATATTGATTCTGATCAACAGTCGGATTGCGGCGGAACCGCTCGACGCCAGGCGCGTTCGCGGGGCAGTTGGGGTGCACGTAAAAATCGGAGTGTGTCATGCATAAGTATGTTGGCAGAACAGCGATCGTGTTGGCGTTTGTGGGAACAGCTGGCTTGGCCACCGCGGCCGATCTCAATCTGACCTCTGCACAAAGGCAAAC
>DASXPZ010000519.1:0-2768 GCA_036493275.1 Pirellulales bacterium | reverse complement strand
CGGCGCGAGCGGTCCGCCGGTTCCGATTCCGCCCCATTTGCGCCGCGCGGATGAGATCGATTACGAGATCTTCGGCGAGGAGATGCAGTACGTCGAAATTACGCTCGATCCGGGCGAGATGGTGATCGCCGAGCCGGGGGCCATGATGTACATGACCAGCGGCATCAAGATGGAAACCGTCTTCGGCGATCCAGGAGCAAAAGGAGGCTTCTGGTCCAAGGTAGTCACCGCGGGCAAGCGAGCCCTGACCGGTGAGTCGCTGTTCATCACCTCGTTTTCCAACGGCGCGCAGCAGCGCGAGCATGTTGGCTTTGCGGCCTCGTATCCGGGCAAAATCTTGCCGCTGCATTTGGATCAGATGGGGGGCGAGCTGATCTGTCAGAAAGAATCGTTCATCTGCGCAGCGCGTGGAATCCAGATTAATATCGCGTTTCAAAAGCGATTCGGCGTCGGCCTCTTCGGCGGCGAGGGGTTTATCATGCAGCGTCTGACTGGGGACGGCATTGCGATGGTCCACGCCGGCGGCACGCTGATGCGCCGCACGCTCGAAGCGGGAGAGACGTTGCGCGTCGACACCGGCTGCCTGGTGGCGCTCGCGCCGGGGGTCGATTACAACATTCAGTTCGTGGGCGGGTTCAAGAACACGCTCTTCGGGGGCGAGGGGTTGTTCTTCGCTACGCTCACCGGGCCGGGCGATATCTGGCTGCAATCGCTGCCGTTTTCGCGCCTCGCCGGACGCGTGCTGGCCGCCGCGCCGCAAACCGGTAGGGCCGGCCGCGACGAAGGATCAGTGCTTGGAGGGCTGGGGCGACTCCTCGATGGGGACAATAACTAGCGACGGGCGCAGGAGTTGCAGCCCCACGCCCCAGACAGCCGATTGCAGCCACAGGCCGACCCGACTAGAATCGGCCCCCATGCGCGGTTGGCAGAGCCTATCGGCTTCTGTCAACGGCCGAAAGAACTATGAGCGACAGTAACGCGAATTCGTCATCCAATGAGGCTGAGGACCCCGACTCAGCAACCGACCAGCCCGCCGCCGAGGCAAATGGCGCCGCGACGAACGGCCCTGCTGGGACCGCGTCTGCTGGTTCGGCTTCCACTGGATCAGCTCCGGGTGAAGCCCCCTCCGACTCGCCGTCCTCGCCTGGATCCCTTCCGATCAAGCCCACCGCGAGCGTTACCGCCTCGGTAGCTCCGGTGAGCGGTCCCCCGTCGCACGTCGCATCAACCGCTAACAGCGCGGGCAAAGCCTCGGCGCCCCAGTCGCATCAGGCGATTGCCGGCGAAGCCCTTACCGCAACCGGCGCGGACGCGACAGGCGGCGCCAAGCCGCCTGAAGATCCGGTGGTCACTACCATCGGCGCGCCCGACGCCGACACCGACAGCCGTTTTGTCAAAGTCAAAACGCTGTTGGTCGGCAAACCGCATGATCTGGCGGACAAATCGGTCTATACCCACCTGACGCTGGCCGCGTTTCTAGCCTGGGTTGGCCTCGGCGCCGACGGTCTCTCCAGCTCATGTTACGGTCCGGCCGAGGCGTTTGTCACACTGGGGGACGACCACCGCTTCCTGGCGGTTTTTCTCTCGCTGATGACCATCATTACGGTGTTCGTCATTTCTGCATGCTATCGACACATCGTGGAAGAATTTCCCAGCGGCGGCGGCGGATATCTGGTCGCCTCGAAGATGCTGGGCAAGCGCGTCGGCGCCATTTCCGGAAGCGCGCTATTGGTCGACTATGTCCTGACCATTACCACGTCCATCGCCGCGGCGGGGGACGCGCTCTTCGGGATCTATCCGTTCGACGCCAAATGGATGTATTCCTGGAAAATCGAATTCGAAGTATTGCTGATCGTGCTGCTGATCGTCGTGAATCTGCGCGGCATCAAGGAATCTGTAAAGGTGCTGCTACCGATCTTCATGATTTTCTTGATTACGCACATTATCCTGATCGGCGGCAGCCTAACGCTGCACGCCAGCGGCGTCGGCGAAGTGATTCGCGAGGTGTCTCACGAGGTCGCCAGCAATTGGACAAAAGGCGTGGGCCCAACGGGAGTGCAGACGCTGGGCGCGCTCGGCATGTTGGGCCTGCTGCTGCGCGCCTATACGCTGGGCGCCGGCACCTATACTGGCATCGAGGCCGTCTCAAACAGCATGTCCGTGATGCAAGAGCCGCGGGTGGCCACTGGCAAGCGGACGATGACCTATATGGCCGTTTCGCTCTCGCTAACGGCTGGCGGATTGATGCTCGCCTACTTGCTGCTCGACGTGCGGCATATCGAGGGCGAGGGCGTGACGATGAACCAAAAGCTCGCCCAGAACTTCGTCGCCGACGTGAATCTTTCGGACTGGTCAGGCGGCACGTTCGTCTGGATCACGATTCTGTTCGAAGCGCTATTGTTGGTAGTCGCCGCCCAGGCCGGCTTTATCGGCGGTCCTCGTTTGCTGGCCAACATGGCGCAAGACTCCTGGATGCCCCACTGGTTCGCCAATCTGTCCGAGCGGCTGGCCACGCACAACGGAATTATCTTGATGGGCGCCGCCGCGCTGGCCGCGCTGCTATTTACGCAAGGTAGCGTGCCGATGCTATTGATCATGTACTCGATCAACGTCTTTTTGACGTTCACGCTATCGATGATCGGTATGTGCATGCATTGGTGGGTGCGTCGCAGCCGTCACCCTTTGTGGCGCCGGCGTTTTGCCCTGTTCGCCGTTGGCGGCGTGATGTGCGCGGCGATTCTCTGCGTCACTATTTATGAAAAAATTAT
>DASXPZ010000518.1:0-3176 GCA_036493275.1 Pirellulales bacterium | reverse complement strand
GTCTGGGTGCTGGGGGGCGCGTACGCTCTGATAGGGTCGCTCTGCTACGCGGAGTTGGCGACGGCTTACCCGGCCGACGGCGGCGACTATGTCTTTCTGACTCGCGCCTTCGGGCCACCCGCAGGATTTTTGTTCGCCTGGGCGCAACTGTGGGTGATTCGGCCTGGCTCGATCGGCGTGATGGCCTACGTCTTTGGCCGTTACGCCACGCAGCTCCATTCGCTGGGCGAATACTCGTTCGACGTCTACGCCGTGGCTACGGTGCTGGGGCTCACGCTAATCAATGTCGTGGGCTTACGCGCCGGCAAGTGGACGCAAAACCTGCTGACCGCAGTCAAGTTGGTCGGCCTGACCGCCGTGGTGCTGGTCGGATTTCTGGCGGAGGCGCCGCCGGTCGAAGTGGCGGAATCCACAACACCGAAGATGGCGTTCGCGATGATCCTGGTCGTCTTCACCTATGGCGGTTGGAACGATCTGGCGTATGTGGCGGCCGAGGTTCGCGATCCGAGCTGCAACATCCACCGCGCGCTGGTGCTCGGAACGTCGGCCGTGATGGTTATTTACGTGATCGTCAATCTGGCCTTCTTGCACGCGCTTTCGTTCGAAGGGGTTCGCGCCAGCGAGGCGGTGGCCGCCGACGCCGTGGCCGGCGGGCTGGGCGAATTCGGCCGCCGCGCCATCAGCGTGCTGGTCTGCATTTCGACCTTGGGGGCGATCAATGGCATGATTCTCACCGGCGCCCGCGTCTACTACGCGATGGGGCGAGATCATCCACTCTTCAGCCTGTTAGGCCAGTGGAGCGAACGATGGGGAACGCCGGCCTGGTCGCTGATGACGCAGGCGGTTTGCACGTTGGCCGCGGTGTTGGGCTTTGCGGCCTTCGCCGGGCCTGGGTCGGCGTCGCAGGGCTTTCAGCGACTCGTGATGTTCACCACGCCCGTGATGTGGTTCTTCTTGCTCGCGAGCGGCGTGGCGCTGATGATGCTGCGACAGCGCGAGCCGGGCTCGTCGAGCGCGTTCCGCGTCCCATTCTTTCCGCTGACGCCGCTCGCCTTCTGCGGCGGCGCCGGGTACATCATCTGGTCGAGCCTGAATTACGCAATTCAAAATCGCTCGTGGGAGGCGGGCTTGGCCGTGGGACTGTTAGCGGCGGGGGCGCCCTTCGCGTTCCTCACGCGCCGCCACGAGTTGTCGACTGATTCGCACTAGCGCGTCGAGCGCGTGCAATCCACTTGTCGCTACGCCGCTCGCGGCAGCTTGCGACGCTCGCGCAGTTCGCTGTAGAGCGCCAAATGGCGCTCGGCGATCGTTCGCCAGGAATATTGTTGGGCCACGCGCAAGGCCTCGGCGCCGAAGCGCTCGGCCAGTGCTCGATCGGAAACGATTCGATCGAGCGCCGCGGCAAGTTCCGTCGACGATTCGGGCGCGACCATCAAGCCGGTCCGCTCGGGCTGAACCAGGCCGATCAGTCCCGGAAGGGTAGTGGCGATAACGGGTCTACCCGCGGCATGCGCTTCGAGCCACACCAGACCGAACGACTCCCAGTCCCTCGACGGCATCACCAGGCAACGCGTGTTTTGCAGCAACCAGATTTTTTTTGATCCTCCCACGGCGCCGACGAACCGCACGCAGTCCGCGAGGCCCAACTGGCGGGCTTGTGCTTCGAGCGCCGGCCGCTCTGCGCCCTCGCCGGCGATCACTAATTGGATGTTCTGCTTTGCCGCGCTTTTGCCCAGCGCGTCGAGCAACACGTCGACCCCCTTGCGCCGCGCCAAGCGGCCGAGAAACAGCAGATATTCTCCCGGCTGAATCGACGCGTCCAAGTCGTTCGGTCGCGACGCTTGTTCTACAAAGGGCTCCAGGTCGACTCCATTGGGAATGTCGACAATGTTGGCCGCCTGGGGATAGAGCCGCAAGAATCCTTCCCGTGTAAAACCGCTGATCGCGATCGCGGCGTCGGCCATTTGAACGCCCAGGGCGTGCCGTTCTGTCAGGCCGGGCTTTACCAGGCGGCAGTTTCCTTCGCGGACGTCGCCGCCGTGGCTGGTGACGACGATCGGCGTCCCCAGTCGCTCGCGCGCCAATCCCGCCAGATAGCCGCAAGGATAGACGCTGTGGCAATGGATCGCGTCGAAGCGCTGCCGGTCATTCGCGCGAATGAGCCAATGGCGATACCAACTCACCAGCCGGCGCGTCGAGATGAACCGCGGATGACGGATAACCGGGTAAGGAAACTCAGCGTCATGGAGTCTCGTGCGTTTGGGGCGGGGCGCCAGGACGGTCGGCTGATGCCCTAGGGCCAAGAATTCACGCGCCAGAGAATCGACAACCACTTCCTGCCCGCCGATCCTGGGAAGAGCCGTCTCCGTGTATAAGCAGATTCGCATCGGTTGGCTGCTCCGGCAAAAGATTCTTGGCGGCTGAAGTGTGGCGAGAAGCCGCGGGCAAGGCAATCTCGATTTGATGCTAGCGGCGCCATCGTCGCCGGGGGCTGGTGATTGCAATGGCGTCGTTTCGTTGGATGGAGTACACAAGCTACGCCCAAAAATGCGAACGCGCCGAGAGCGAGTTCTGGGCAATCCGCGACGTAGCGACCCCGGGGGTAGACGCTACGTGATCGTCGATTCTTTTCGACACCCAAGCTCCGAGAGAAGATAACCCCGCGTGAAGAACGGAATGATTGCCACCGCCAAGACACCATCGAAGCTTATGCTGAGCGCCTCCGCAAAAGGCGCTTCGCCGATCGGCGCCACGAAGCGCGCGCCGTGGTTGCGCGCTGCGCTCATGATGCTGGCTATTACCGTTCCGGCGGTCTACTGGGCCGGAGAACGGCGCGTGCCGACTGGCGGGGCCGAAGGGGCCGCGCTCGAAGGCGCTATCATTACGCCGCGCAAACCGACGAGCAGATTTCGCGTCGGATCTTTCAATATTCACGCCGGCAAAGGGCTCGACCGGCGCCGCGATCTCGCCCGCATTGCGGAGTGCCTGCGCGGCGTCGACCTGGTGGCGCTGAACGAAGTAGCGGGTTCGTGCCCTTGGCAAGATTGGAATCAAAGCCAGCAATTGGGCGGAGCGCTCGATTGTCAGTGGCTCTTCGCTCCTACCGAATCTCGCTGGTGGCACGGTTCGTTCGGCAATGGCCTGCTGACCCGATTGCCGGCGCTCTATTGGGAGCG
>DASXPZ010000517.1:0-4025 GCA_036493275.1 Pirellulales bacterium | reverse complement strand
CGACGCTGCTGAGGTTCGTACAGGCGTCCGCCAGGCGCCGTTGATAATCGCTGACGGTCGGATTGTCGCCAGCGATCTTCTCGGCGGCGGCCAAAGCCGCCTTGCAAGACGCTTCGGCTTCAGCCTGCCGGCCAGTTTGCTTTTGCACGCCTCCCAAGCACTGGTAAACATCTTGCAGGCCCCGCTGAAAACGGGTCCCCTTCGGTTCCGTTCGCGCGAGCGACTCGTAAATCTGTAGCGATTTGCGCCAAGACGCCTCGGCGTCGGCGAGTTGCATGTTTCGCGTTTGGAACGATCCCAGGTTCAAATACTTGTCCGCTAGCGCCGCCCGGCAAAGGGGATCGCCCGGATATTGACCGACGACTTTCAGATTCAGGTCGACGGCCCGCTGATACGCGGCTTCCGGATTGCACGGCTTGCCTAAGGCGTAGCGGGCCTCCTCGAGCGTCTCCTGCGTGTTCACCAGCGTTTCTTGATATTCGATCTTGTCCGGATGGTCGTGGACGAACCGTTCGCAGACTTCAACGGCCCGGCCGGCGAACTTTTCGACGTCCGCCAGCCGTCCCAGCTCTTGCTGCAGGGTCGAGACGCGGATCAGCACGTCGAGCAGCCGCGACTGGTATTCCTCGATTTTCGGATGTTCGCGGGCCAGCCGTTCGGCGATCCGCAAGGCGATTTCCAATTGCGATAGCGCTTCTTCCTTCGACCCGATTTGACTGGTAATGCTGGCGACGCGCGAGTACGTGGCGACCAATTCGTCTTGCACTGCCGGATCGTCGCCGTGCTCTTCGATGAACCGCTGGTAGTACGCGAGCGCCGAGCCCAACAGCTCTTTGCGCAGCGGCTGCAAGCCAGGCACGTCGAGCAGTTGGTTCTCGCTGACCGCCGTAAAAAATTGATCCACCGCGTCGCGCGCCTCTTTGGCCCGCGCGTCCGCCTGCAAAGCGTATCGGTTCGACTGAATCGCGAACCAGGTCGAAACCACCGTTCCCATAATGAGCGCCAGCGCCACCGCCCCGGACAGCGCGGCGACGACCGGATTGCGGCGCCGCCAACGCCAGGCGCGCTCGAACCGTCCCACCGGTCGGGCCGAAATCGGTTCGCCGCGCAGCCACCGCTGCAAATCTTCGGCCAGCGTCCGCGCCGAAGGGTAACGCTTCGCAGGCTCTTTCTGCAGGCATTTCAGCGCGATCGTCTCCAGGTCGCGCGGAGTCGTCGGGTTCAGGCTGCGCGGCGCGACCGGTTCTCGCTCCAGGACCTGCTTCAACGTGTCGATCGGGCTGGCGGCCTGAAACGGCGGTCGGCCGGTCAACGTTGCATAAAGCACCGCGCCCAAAGAATAAACGTCGGCCAGGGGACCGATCGCGTCGAGCTTGCCCGCCGCCTGTTCGGGCGGCATGAAACTGGGCGTGCCGATAATCTGGCCAGTCACCGTCAGCCCTTCGTCCTGATTGATTCGCTTGGCCAGACCGAAGTCGGTGACGTGCGGCCGCTCAGCCGAATCGAGCAAGATATTTGCAGGCTTCAGATCTCGGTGGATCACTCCGCAGTCGTGCGCGTACTGCACGGCTTCGGCCGTCGCTCGCAACAACTCAGCGGCCTCGCGTGGCGGCAGCGGCCCGGCCGCCAGGCGCCCGGCCAGGCTCTTGCCGTCGACGAAGCCCATCGAGAAGAAGTGTTGCCCTTGCCGCTCGCCGACCTCGATGATCGGCACAATGTTGGGGTGATGCAAGTGAGCGGCGGCCTGGGCTTCGGCGCGAAAGCGCTCGACCTCGGTGGCCGACGCCAACTGCCCCGCCAGGATCATTTTGACCGCCACGATGCGGTCGAGCGCGCGCTGACGCGCCCGATAGACCACGCCCATACCGCCGCGGGCAATTTCTTCGAGCAACTCGTAATCGCCGAACGGCCGGGGCAAAACGCCCGTCGGAATTTCTTCCCACTGCGTTTCGATCGCGTCGCTGTTCAGCGTCGCCAGATCGTGGCTGGCAAACGTTTGCGCCTCTTCGAACGCCAGGCCGATCAACTCGCGATCCGGCGGAAACCGCTGAGAGTATTCCTTCAAGTCGGGCCGTTCGCCTGACAGAAAACGATATTCAAGCTCGATCGCCAGCAGCTCGCGCAACAACGCCGAACGGTTCAGTCCTTCAGCGTCGCCGAGCAGTTCTTCGATGATCGGTCGCTGGCCAGCCCGCCATCGCTGCTCGAAGTCCGCGCAGACCTCTTCGACATGTCGCAAGGCTTCGACCGTCAGCGCCGGGTTCAATCGAGGGTCTTGGATCATGTGCGGGTCTCAGCGGATCGCCACGTTGGATTGCGAAAAGGCTCGCCTTAAACGGAATCGCTGTTCGAGTCGCCCGCCCGCCAATACGGTCAGAAGCCAGAGAGGCGTCTGTCAGGGTCGCCCGTCGCCGCGCGCGGTGATCGCGCAGCACAAGAGAATCGCGAGCGATCCGATTGGACGCATGGCGGCCCCTCCGTGCGGGTGGTGGGAACCGGATCAACGTACCAGCGCGTCGGCGGATTACAAGTTGCGGTTGGCCCGGCACGAAAATCGCTCCTAATCTCGTCCTGTGCAACGTGGCTCCAGGCCAGGGCGCGGGGGGATTTGCCATGTCACTGCTCATGATCAAGTACGCGCTTTTGCTAGGGTTCTGGCTGATTATCATTCTGACCATATATCCCAGGGTTCGGCCTGCCGACGGCAGCGACCGGAGACCTGCGATCAAATGGCCCCGACTACGCGGGCGTTCCCAACGAGCTTGATGGGGCAGACTCATGCGAGGCAGGATCACCGCGATTGTGGCGGAACGTGGCTTCGGCTTCATCGAGTCGCCAGAGCTCGCCGAGAGCCTGTTCTTTCACGTCAAAGACCTGGACCCGATCTCGCTGCCGTGGGATGAAGAGTTAATCGGCAGAGAAGTCCGGTTCGAAGTCGTCACGAGAAATGGGCGCGAGCGCGCGGTTGCCGTGCGGGCTGCGAACTGAAGCGGTACGCCACGATCGCTGCTGTGCTCTATTTCACGCTCGCCGAGGCTAATAAAGCAACGACGGCGACCAGCACGATACCGAGCACCCCTGAAATCCGAGTCACCACAAGGCTCAAATCGGATGGCTCTGCATTTTTATAACGCCAGCCATATCGCAGATACCAAACCGTCCTTGGAGATATGACGGAAAGCAGGCAGGCGATCAAACCAAGCGAGAGAATCAGGTAAATCATTCCGCGATTATGCCGCGCCGCCGGAGCCACTACCACCAGGCGAGAAACCGACCGCCGGGCGGGGCCGCTATGGCGTCCGAAGGGCTGCGGTTGAGGTTTGATACAAGCGGCTAGGGCAAGCGTTAGGCAGCGCGCCCCCAGGTTTAATTGACAATTTAAAGAGGCGGCGTTGCGAACCGCGGCTCAATTAACGGATCGCGCGTCGCTGGCGACTAGCCACAGTGAAAAGTCCCGCTGCCGCAAATAACCCCAGCACAATCGAGGACGGCTCCGGCACAATCGCATAGGCCGCAATCGAGCCGCTGAAGACGAGATTGATCGTTCCGGTTGCTGTTGGCGAGAAGCCCGTCAACTGTTCGGTAATCGTCTCCTGGAACGGTATCGATAATCGCAACAAAGTCTGTCCGCCTCCGAGCGATACGGACGTGAGATGAGCTGGGCTATCGGTCGTTGGCGTCAACGTGCTGCTGCCGATCTGAGTCGAGCCGAGGAAACTTGGGTACTGCACCCCTAGAAAAGGCACTCCCTTCATGTTGTAGTCCATCGTGGCGCTAGTTAAGCCAAGGCTCAGGTTGCCCGTTGTCGGAAAGGTTTGGTTTCCCGCGGGCCCAGTGAGGGGGGAGCTTGAAAGGGGCACAGTTTGCGCGATATCTCCCACAACGCTGCGCAAGGCAGCCGACCCCTGAATGGGCGCAGTGACCAAAGCGGACAGGAAGATCCTGATGCCGAAGTCGGCCGGTGCGCTACCAGGAGTGGCGATTGTGCCGCCGCCAACCGCCGGCGCCAAAGAGAATACCGGGTT
>DASXPZ010000516.1:0-2867 GCA_036493275.1 Pirellulales bacterium | reverse complement strand
ACCCTTCTCCCTCCGGGAGAAGATGGCAAGCGCAGTGAGCCGCACCCTGAGGGTACCCGGGGCAGGCGCTGCGCTAGGTGTTTTTACTCCGTCACGCGCTTCGAGTAGCGTCGCTTTTTGCGAGCCTCTCCCAATCGTCACACTGTTCTCGCCACTCCCTCACCCCGGCCCTCTCCCAGAGGGAGAGGGAGAAAATGCTTTAGCTGGTTGCGTTGGCTGGGACTCTTGGCGACCACTCGCCCGAAAACACTTCGACGGCTGGTCCAGTCATGTAGACATGATCGTTCTCGGCCCATTCGAGTTCCAAATCTCCTCCCGGCAGATGGGCCAGGATCTTGCGACTCGTCCGACCGGTCAACACGCCCGACACGCAGACGGCGCTCGCGCCGGTGCCGCAGGCCAGCGTGATGCCCGATCCGCGCTCCCAGGTCCGCATGGTGACTTCGGTCGGCGAGTGGACTTGCACAAAATGAATGTTGATTCGCTTCGGAAAAATCGGCAAATGCTCCAATCGCGGGCCGACCACTTCGAGCGGTATCGTGGCGACCTCCTCGCAGTAAATCGTGACATGAGGGTTGCCCATCGAGACGCAAGTCATCTGCGGCTCGTAGATGCGCGCCTGGGCCCAAACTGCCGGCTGACCCGAAGCAAGGTGGGGTTCTAGCGGGACGTCAACGACGCGGTTTCCTTTGAACGGCGTCGGCAGCGCGACCGGGATCCGCGCCGGCTCCAAGATCGGCTGGCCCATGTCGACTCGAACCCGCTCGACCAGTTCATCTTCGACTTCGAGGTCGAGTGTCAGCACGCCGGCGCCCGTTTCGATCCGCAAAGTGGGGCGCTGGCAGATGCCGTGGTCGTAGACGTACTTTGCCACGCAACGAATGCCGTTGCCGCACATCTCGGACTCGGAGCCGTCGGCGTTGAACATCCGCATGCGGGCGTCGGCCATTTCGGAGGGACAAATCAAGATCAGCCCATCGCCGCCAATGCCAAAATGGCGATCCGACACCTGCCGGGCAATCTCGGCGGGGTTATCAGTCAGAGTCTCGCGAAAGCAATCGACGTACACATAGTCGTTGCCGGCGCCTTGCATCTTGGTGAATCGCATCGCGGGATCGTTCTTCTGCGGAAGGAATAGCGGAGGGGAGCTTGTTCAGCCCGCCAAGTCGACAGTCAATCGGTTCGAGTGGTTCAATTTTAGACGGTTTGGCCAAGTGGGGCAAATCCAAGTGGCGGCGGGATTTTCGCCACTTTCCCGCGTAATTCCGTCGAAGAGACCCAATCCCAGAGCGTGTCTCTACTCGTTGACGTGCGTCTCGACAAACCGCGCCAGGCGATGGAAATCGGACTGCGGGTCGACGTAGCGGACCATCGTTACCAACGTCTCCGGGTCGACCAGTTCGGTGAAGGGAACGTAGTTCAGCTTCAACTGACCCGAGACCGAGACCATGACGCCGTTGTGCTTTTCTTCCACGAGCGCCCGATAGGCGCCCACGCCCAACTGGCTCCCCAGCATCACGTCGAAGGCCAATGGCTTGGCGCAGCGGGCTTCGTAACCCAACTGCAAGCCGGTCACGCGCCGCGACTTGCCGGTCTGGCGTTTGTACTCTTCGGAAATCAACCGGGCGAACGTGCGTCCCAGGTTGACCTGCGCCACCAGAATATGCCCGTGATCGTCGCGCGGGATTCCTTCCAGGTAGCTCATCGGCAAAAACTCGGCCAGGCCTTCGGCCATCACGATGACGCCGAACTCTTTTTTCTCGTTGTCGCGAGCCCGCATCGTGGCCACCAGTCGCCGCACCACCTCGTCGACCTTCATGATCGGGCGAGTGATCGACTGATCGGTTCCGGGCTTGGTGTAGGTTTCGTCGCTGCGATAGCGGCCGATAATGTCTTCGACGCTGACGACCATGCTGGCCTCGCCGGCGATGGCCGTTCCGTACGCCAGCCAGCCGGCGCTGCGTCCCATCGTCTCGGCCAGGTAGTACGAACGCGAGGCCTCGGCGTCCGCCAGCAGATTGCGAACCTCGGTCGCCAAGGTCTCGACCGCCGTGAAATAACCGAACGTGAAATCGATCCCCATATAATCGTTGTCGATCGTCTTAGGGAGGTGGACGACCGGCATCCGCCGCGCGTCGGGCGGGAGGCGATCTTGAAAAAGCTTGAACTTGTTGGCCGTCTTCAGCGTGTCGTCGCCGCCGATCGAGACCAGCGCGTCGACTTCGATGGAAACCAGCGCGTTGTACACCGTTTGCAGCGGCGCCACGCATTCCGGCTTGTCGAGATCGGCCACGCTGTTGACGTCTTTGCCCGGATTGGTGCGGGCCGTGCCGATCATGATCCCCTGGCTGTTGCGCGTTCGCTTCAGCATGGCGTGGCCGATGGTGACGTAGTCTCGCTCCTCGAGCAGCGGATGATCGGGAGCGAACTCGACGAGCCGCGAATAGCCGTTCATGATCCCCACGACCTTGATGCCATTGCGTAAGAAGGAAGCGGCGGCGGTGGAAATCACAGCGTTGGCGGCCGGCGCGGGGCCGCCGGCAAACAGAATCGCCACCTTGCGAATGGGACTGTCGGAGTGCGAGGGGCTGGAGAGCGCTTCGGTGATTTTTGCCATGAGTGAACCCTCCGTTAGCTACGCGTCGACCGGACGCAAACCCTTCTCCCTCCGGGAGAAGGTGGCGAGCGCAGCGAGTCGGTTGAGGGCAAGCGCCGCGCTCGACGCATGCTAGTTTGTCATTGCCTTTCAAGAATCTTCATCAAACTCAGTGCTCCCTCACCCCGGCCCTCTCCCGGAGGGAGAGGGAGTCAATGCCGGCCGTATCGGGAACACGGCTCAGCCCGGCCACGTTCTTTCGATGAATTTG
>DASXPZ010000515.1:0-3971 GCA_036493275.1 Pirellulales bacterium | reverse complement strand
GCGACAACGACCATTGGAACGCGCCGTTTCCCCCCAGTTGCGCGATCGTCCCCACCACGGTCAGCGCGGCGAACGACTTAGGCGAGGGAAAACGCAATCGTCCTTGCGACCAACTCAACGTCAAAAGCACTACGGCCACCAGCATCGTCGGCACGGCTTTCACGCACGACACCAGAAAAGGGTCGCTACCAGCGGCCGAACGAAGGCAGACATTCGACGCGCTATACGCCACGCTCGAAAAGATGCTGCATACGGTCCCGAACAGCAGCGGATCGAGTCCGAAGGGAACACGCGAGGCATGGGCGACGGAGGGCTTCACGGGACGAATTCTATGCGAGATGATGTTTCGTGGCGAGACGGCCGAAGGTTCGGGGGCCGGTTGCTCGCGTCCCACGGCAAGGCGCCTGTCGGGACACTCGAAATACGAGGATTGTTCGCACGTGTCCAGTCCAGAATTCAAATCGATTTCTCACACGCTGCTAACGCAGGGAATTCACGCCTGCGGCGTCCGGCTGGAGCTGGCGACGACTGGCGGCGGCAGCCTGGCGATTTCGGCCCTGCTGACCACGCCCGGCGCTTCGCGCAGCGTGGTCGAGGCGGTCGTTCCTTATTCCGCGGCGGCGCTTGGCGCCTATCTGGGTTCATTGCCCGAACAATTTTGCAGTGAAGCGACCGCCCGACGCATGGCGATGGCCGCATACCAGCGCGCGCGGTCGTACGACGCGACCGACGCTGAGAGCGCCGGCGCCGCTGATCTGCTAAAGGCGTCGTCGAACTTGGCGGGGATCGGCTGCACGTGCAGCCTGGTCAGCGATCGGCCGAAGCGCGGGGCGCATCGCATTCACTGCGCCGCGCAAACCAGCGCGCTCACGGCCACGGCTTCGCTCGACTTGATCAAGGGGGCTCGCTCGCGATTGGAAGAGGAAGAGGTCGCCGCCGCCATGCTGCTCAACGTGGCGGCGCTGGCGGCCGGCCTGGCGGAGCGCGTTCCGCTGCGATTGCGGCCAGGTGAACAAGTGGAAGAACATTGCGTCACGGCGCCTGAGCTCTGGCGACAACTCTTTACTGGCGCGCGGCGGATTGCGCCGGCGTCTGGCGAAGAGCAACGG
Source organism: Pirellulales bacterium (assembly GCA_036493275.1). Taxonomy (GTDB): domain Bacteria; phylum Planctomycetota; class Planctomycetia; order Pirellulales; family JACPPG01; genus JACPPG01. Next base: position 2,862 of record DASXPZ010000515.1, on the reverse strand, counting down.
GGGCCCGACGCGACACTTGGAGCAAGCCAGCGCCGTGTGATCTTCCCCGGCGCGTTCCATCCGCTCCACGCCGGCCACCTCGAAATGGCCCAGATCGCCGCCAGCCGATTGAAATGTCCGATCGAGTGGGAGATTTCGATCGCCAACGTCGACAAGCCACCGATCGATTATCGCGAAATGGAGCTGCGCAGCGCGCAATTCAAGGGAGAGGAGTTCGACTGCGGGCAACTACCGAAAGACGCCAAGCTCTGGTTCACCTGGGCGCCGACGTTTGCCGAAAAGTCAGAGTTATTTCCCCATGCGACATTTCTGGTGGGCGCCGATACGATCGCGCGGATCGCCGAGCCGCGCTATTATGGCGACGACATGGGAGCGCGGGACACCGCCATTGCGGCCATCGCCGAGCACGGCGGCCGCTTTCTGGTCTTCGGTCGCGCGGCAGAAGGCGCATTTCAGACGATCGACGCGCTCGACTTGCCCCCCGCGCTGCGGGCGATCTGTGACGAAGTTCCCGCCGACGCCTTTCGCCACGATATTTCTTCGACCGATCTCCGCCGCCACGCGATCGACAAAGACCTGTGATCGAGGAGGACCCAGCATGAGACGTCTCTTCGCCAGCCGCGTGTTTTTCTACGCCGGCATGTATGGGCTGCTGGCGGTTGCGCCGATGTACTTTCTCGAAGCGCGATTTGGCGTTGATAATCCGCCGGCGATCACCCATCCGGAGTTTTTCTACGGATTCGTCGGCGTGGCGCTCGCCTGCCAGGTGCTGTTTTTGATCCTATCGCAAGACCCGGCGCGCTATCGGCCGATGATGATCCCGGCCGTGCTCGAAAAGCTGACCTTCGGCGTCGCGGTGTTGATCTTGCTCGCCGGAGGGCGAGTCAGCGGCCCCATCGTCGGCTTTGCCCTGATCGACTTGCTGCTCGGAGCTCTATTCGCGTGGTCCTACGTGAAAAACAGCGCCGGAGAAATGAACAGCGGCAAGAGGTCCCTCAAGCGCCCGACTCACTAATCGCTCACGGCGTGCGTCGCCAGTATCCACACCAGGCGCTTCGCAGAGATAATCTCTTTGTCTGTTTTTCTCCGTGACCTCTGTGCCCTCGGTGGCTACCTTCTTTTTTCCTGAGGCTAAGACCGACGAGCGTTGTTATGCAATCTGAAGACAGCTACTGCTTGCGGACGAGGCCCAGATACAGATCCGTATAGGCCTTCACCATGGCGGCCGGCGAGAACTGTCGCTCCGCCCGCAGGCGATTGCGAGCGCCGGTTTGGGCTGCTAGCGGAAGATCGTTCAGCAGGGCCAGCAACTTCGTCGTCCATTCGGCGGCGTCTCCCGGCGTCACGAGTTGCGGCGTTCCGTCTTCGCCCAACAACTCGCGCACCCCTTCGACGTCGGTGGCCAACACCGGGCGACCGCTCGCCATGGCTTCGAGCACCACGTTCGGCATTCCTTCCCACAAGCTGGGGAGCACCAGCGCGTCGCTGGCGGCCAGAATGTTGGGGATCTCCGCGCGCCAGCCGACCAGGTGGACGCGTCCGGCAATCTGCGAATGGCGGGCCAGCCGTTCGAGATTCTCCCGCAGCGGGCCGTCGCCGACGATCAGCAGATCATGCCCCGGCGCGCGCGGCAGCCAGCGCTGCGACTGCGCGATCAACCATTCGAGATTCTTCTGTGGATCGAGCCGGCCGATGTACGTCACCCAGCGGCGGTTCGGCGGCAGCCGCAATTCGCTGGCGGCGATGGGGCGAGCGCTCGCGAAGCGGGCCATGTCGATCGAATTCGGAATCACGACCAGTTTGTCTTGCGGAAGTCCTCCGACATTGTGCGAGAACTCGGCCACCGCGCGGCTGACGCAAACGTGCCGATCGACCAGGCGATCTGTCCAGCGGTCGAAACGCAACCGCCAGCGGCCGCGGCGCTCGGCGACGCGAACGCCCGCCACCACATGCGGAACGCCAGCCCGCCACGCGGCGATGCGCCCCAGCAGGTTCGCGTGATACAAAAACGTCTGCACGATCCGCGGCCGCTCCGCCCGCCAGATTTTTGCAAGTTTTCGCAACGCGCCCGGCGCGTTGCGCGCTCCGCGAACATCGAGGGAACGAACCGGAACGCCGGCGTTTAATAGCGCGGGAACCAGCGAGCGGGCCGTGTCGGGCGGCAACGATTGCAAAGAGACGACGCTCGGCTCGAACTTCGCGCGGTCCAATCGGGTGACGAGCTCCGCCAGCGCCCGCTCGGCTCCGCCGACGTCGAGATCGGTGATGCAAAACGCGATCCGAACCGGCGCAGCGGCGGTGGTCGCGGTTTCGGCGGTTTTTTGCGATGTGCTGGAGATCAAAGTGTTCGGTCGGACGCGACTTCAAGAAGTAGTTTGCCACGCTCGACCGCGCGGCCAGCTTTCGTATACTCGAAGCTGACTCGGCGGGCGCGAGGGTCGTGGACACACACAGATAACATTCTAGCATGGCTCAACCGGCCGATTACGACTACGAGCTTCCCAAGGAGTTGATCTCGCAGCGCCCCCTTGCGCAGCGGGCCGACGCGCGGTTGATGGTTGTCGATCGGCGCCGGCAAACGATTTCGCATCGGCATGTCCGCGATTTGCCGCAACTGATTGCCCCGCCGGACTGCCTGGTGCTGAACGAGACTCGTGTGGTGCCGGCCCGACTGGTGGGGACGCGGGCGTTTACCAGCGGCAAGTGGGAAGGGCTCTACCTTTCATGCCCCGGGCCGCGCGCCTGGCGGCTGCTGGCCAAGACGCGCGGCAAGCCGTCGGTCGGCGAGCGGATCGTGCTCCTCAATCGTTTTGGCGAGGAAGATATCGCCATCCGGCTTGTCGAACATTTGCCGGGCGGAGT
>DASXPZ010000514.1:0-1940 GCA_036493275.1 Pirellulales bacterium | reverse complement strand
ATCGAAGGCGCCCTTGATAATGCCAGCAATCTCGACGGTAATCAAGCGCTTTGGGCGATGCATTTTTTTCGATCGCCGGACGAAATTTGCTTGAGCCACGGATGAAACACCGATCAATCTGAATCTGGTCCGTGTTCGATCCGCGTTTCATCCGTGGCTAAACTTCATAGTGCCGAACTTCTTGGATGTCAGAAAGGATCCGCCATGCCGCAAACTGCGCACGTGGAAAGACACTTCACCGCGTCCGAGACCGTCCGCGATATCGTGATCGGCATGTCGGACGGGCTGACGGTCCCCTTCGCGCTCGCCGCCGGGCTCTCGGGCGCCGTCGAAGCGACCGGGATCATCGTGACCGCGGGCGTCGCCGAAATCGCCGCCGGCTCGATCGCGATGGGGCTGGGCGGTTTCCTGGCGGCCAGGACGGACGCCGAACACTTCGCCTCGGAGCAGGCCCGCGAAGAACGCGAAACCTACGATGTGCCGGAGGTCGAGGCCGAAGAGGTGGCGCAGATCTTTCGCGATTACGGCCTGCCCGACGACGCCGTCGCCACGGCGGTCGCCGCTCTGCGCAGCGACCGCAAGCGCTGGGTCGATTTCATGATGAAGTTCGAGCTGGGTCTGGAACAGCCCGATCCCAAGCGGGCCCGCGCCAGCGCTCTGACGATCGCCGGATCGTACATCGTCGGCGGATTCGTCCCCCTCTCGCCGTACCTGGTCCTGCCTTGGCTCGGCCGGGCGAGCGTCCGCGAAGCGCTCGTCGGCTCGATCGTCGTTACGCTCCTGGCTTTGGCGGCGTTCGGCTATATCAAAGGCCGCTTTACCACGCCGCGCCCGCTGCGCAGCGCCTGGCAAACCGTCGCCGTCGGCGGCCTTGCCGCCGCCGCGGCGTTTGGGGTCGCCAGGTTGATCGGCTAAGACCCCCCTCTCCCTTTGGGAGAGGGTTGGGGTGAGGGCGCGACGGCCGGCCTCCGTGCCCCCTCGCCGAATCGGTTGACTGACCGCGAAGGCGCGAAGAGCGCGAAGCAGAGGGTTCGGAATGGAACAACTCTCCCGGTCGAGGGCGTCCAGGCCACATGGTCCTTGGCCGTTCGGACAACACTCCGCGCCGAGGGCGTCCGGGCCACATGGTCGGATTGCACGGGCGGGGCCAGTTCTGCGGGATCATGCCACCCGGTCCTTCACGCCTGGGAAGGAGGAGCCGCCGCGGCGGCCGGGGGGGATGACGCCCATGTCGAGGCTGCCGATTGACTTCCGACGCCGAAAACCTATCTGAATAGAGGGGACTTTCTCGCTCTGGTTTTCGCCGGGGCGAAGTCGTCGAGGCAGGTTGACGCAAGACTTGGGAAGGCGGACGGCGTGACGCATTCGGAATGGCTGCTTCTCGTCAGCGTAATCGTGCTGTTGGTCGACCTGATCGTCGGCATCGCGATCGGCTGGTGGATTCACGAAGCCAACAGCGCGAGAATCGAGGCCTTCAACGCACGGCAAGCGGTCGACGCGCTGCAGCAACTGCACAGCTTGACCTGCGAAGTCTCGGGCCGCGTCGGCGAGCACATGACCCGCGTCGACTCGATCAGCCAGGAACTGATCACGCTCCGCGCGTCGTGCAGCGGATCGAAAGATCGAGCGGTCGTCGATGCCGTCTCGCAAATCGTGCAAGTCAACGAAGAGTTGACCGGCCAGCTCAGCCAAGCCAGGCTCAAGCTGCAGGAACAGGCTGAAACGATCGAAGCTCAAGCGGCGGTCGCGATGGCCGACCTCGTCACCGGGCTGCCGAACCGCCGCGGATTCGACGATGAGCTGCGGCGAGAAGTCGCCCAGTGGCAGCAGCAGGACACGCCGCTGTCGATCGTCTTGATCGACGTCGACAATCTGCACGCCTTGCAGCAGGAACACGGCCAGGCCGCCGCCGACGAGATCTTGCGCGGAGTGGCGCAGGT
>DASXPZ010000513.1:0-8702 GCA_036493275.1 Pirellulales bacterium | reverse complement strand
AACAATCTGTAACCGTTGGCCGGATTCTGATGCATTGGAATCTTGCCGTCTCGCGCCCAAGCCCGCAACGTGTTCTGTGACACGCCGAGAATCTCGGCCGCTTCCGCCGTCATCACGTAGTCGGTGAGTTTCTGCATGGTCTCGGTCCCTTAAAGGGAACGTTTCGTTCGGACGCAAGAGTCTATCAAACCCTGCAACGCGGCGATACGCACGGGGGCTCTGTCTGGGCTCGTCGTCCAAAGATATTGAGGCCCCCGAACGCAACCAGATCGTTAACCCAGAAGGGGCCGTGGAACCGAGAGCGCGAGAGTTCTGGCGGGAGGGCGGGCCGGGAGCGGCCTCTGGAGAGCGCGGTGGGTGGAAACGGACAACTATCACCGTTGAGCGATGCGGCGCAAGTCTCGGCCAGAAAGGCGGAAAACGCGCTGGTGCCGAAAGCTCTCGCTCTCGGCGTTCTCGGTTAACCCGTGGGTCGGCGGGAATTCCGCAAATCCAAAAAGCTCCCCGACAAGGACTCGAACCTTGGACCTAGCGGTTAACAGCCGCTCGCTCTACCAACTGAGCTATCGGGGATCAGGAATCGACTATCGTAATAGATGCCACGGTCAGCGGCAAGGTTCGTCTGATCATGGAATCCCGCTAAAAGACGCGCCGAGCGTTCGACCTTTCCCCGGAATCGACCGAAAAAAGTTCCGCCGCCGGAGCGCCGGTCGCGGAAGGCGACGCCCAGGTTCACCGTGGGATCGAAGGGACCAAAAAAGGTCCCATATTTTTGCCAAACCGCAGTCGCGCTTTTATGATAGGCGGTCGATTTCCGAACCATCTACTCAATCAGAGTTTAGGAGAGACCATCATGGCAAGGGGCATAGCGTGTGGGCGCGGCGCGCGATTCTGGCAACTCTCGATGCTGGCCACGCTTTTGCTGTTGAGTGTGACCGGTTGCGTGAAGGTCGACAAAGATCCAGCGGCTCGATCTACAGCTACGAACCGTATGTCTTTGGACTCATGCTGCTCGCCTCGGTCGTGGCTGTGCCGGCGGGCTGGTTTTTGCGCAAGAAGAGCGGGCGCGTCGGCGGCTTCGGTTGGGTGATGCTGATCGGCGGGCCCATCATGCTGGTCGCGGTCGTGCCAGGTTTCTGGTCGGACTTCATCAAGGTCGATGAGCAAGGTTTCGAACTCAAGACCGGCTTCTGGTTCGCCCCCACGCATTACAAAGTCGAATTCGACAAGCTCTCGTCGATCGCCCTTACCGCCGAAACTCGCACCGGCCGCCGCGGGCGAAAAGAAACGAGCTACTTTCTCCAATGCGCAGAACGGGCAGCAGCTGGCGACAAGGTCCCGGTCGGCGACATGATGAAAGTGGCGCTCGACGAAATTCTCACCCGCGCGCATGACAAGGGCGTGGTCCTGATGGATCAGACGAACGGCCAATAGACGAACCGAGGTCGCTTTGAATTTTCGCTTTCGCACCTCGGAATCGAGCAGCGCCGCGCTTCGATCGCGCGACTTGCTCGCCTGCGAGCGACGACGCGACAGGGCCATTACTTTTCCGCGTTTAGCAACTTGTGATTGCGGAATTCCATGTCCAGGATTTCGCGTTTCCCATCTTCGGCTCGGAGTAAGACGAAGCGGGTGGGGAGATCGAAATCGCCGACGCGAACCCACTCGTTGAGGTGCGTCTCGCTGGCTTGCAGTTTACCGCTCTCGCGATTCCAATAGCTGACATTGAACGTGGTGGGGAGGTACTTACCTTCCGAGTTCAAGTGGACTGCCAGGACTGAGATGGTGAACTTCATCGGCCCCATCGCGCGGTTCACTTCGGTTACCACGTTTTCCTTTACCCGGTAGGCGCTGTTCATCTCCTTGTCGCCGTTGAAGGTCATCAGCCGGCCGAGTGGGTGCTCAGTCGCCTCATCGACGTACGATACGGTCTGCGTCGGGCCGCCGCCTCCGCTGCGATGCTGCACCAGCTGCTGCAGGAGTTGCTTGGCGCGATCGGTTTTTATGTTGTCGAAGCCGACGAGACGAATCTCGCCGTCTTCGGTGATCGTCAACTTTCCGGCGGCGCGCTGCTCGCCCGTCCCCAACGTCAGATCGGCAGTGAAGCCGGGAAAATCATCCCATACGGCGCGGGAGGCGCGGGCGGCGGACAGCGTCTGATCCGCCGAGAGCGAGGCAGCGCTGTCCTTCAGCTTGCAGGTAAGCGTGGCGTAGTGATGCGTGGCCTCGTATTCCTGTTCGCCAAGCTTACCGGCCTTCGCGTCGATCTTGCGAGCCCGGATTGCGTAGTCCCCAGCCGGCGCCTTGGCCAGCTTCGCCCGTCCCTTGTCGTCGGTGGTCAACTCCTGAGAATCTTGATCAGGGCCGTTGACGACCACCTGGCAGCCGGTAGCCAGTTTCCCTTGCCAGAGGACGTCGAGCGTCAGCCCCGCGCCGTCGCGTCGCGGAACCACGCATAATGGCAGCGAGTCGGACGTCGCCAACGACGCCACTTGATCGGCGGCGTCGGCTTCGACATGACGTGCGTAGTAGTTCAACAACACAGGGTGGTCGTCGTGCTTGAAGACTCCGTAGTCAAAGCGCGCCTCGACGCAGTAGGGACGCGCCGCGTCGATGGCGGCCTCCAACTGCCCAGTCTCGTTTTGTTCGACCACGCGAAGATCGAGCGGAGTCGGGGCGCCGTCAGGACGGCGCAGCCAGGCCTTGGTCGGGGCGATTTTCTTGGCCAACCTCGCGCTGCCAGCTTCCGGCCCCTCGTTGAAATAAACGCACACAGTTCCCTTGTCCGTCGGCTCACCTCGCAAGCCCACCCACAGAAAGTGCGCGCTCGCGCTTGCGGGAGTAAGCCCGATCGCCAGAGTCGCCGCCAGTAGCATTCGATACATCGAGAAGATCTCCGTAAATGAAAATTGGCTCGGTTTGTACGGACGTGGAATGAGCTCAGTAATCACTGCCTGGAATGTCGCTGCCGTTGCGCGTGGCCAGGGCATTGAGCGTATTAGGGCTGACGCCGTCGGCGATAAAGCGGACCGAGCCGTCGACCATGACGAAGTTGACTCCGCCATGGTGATCCGATCGAAACGCTTCATACTGCGGGTAGATGATGAAGTTGACCGGCGTTTCCTGAAGTTGCGTGCTGTTGAGCGGCGCCATGGTCGAGCCCCAGGTCACCCCAGGGTAGCCAACCGCCCATCGAGTGGCTCCCCACTTAACGTCTGTGGGGCGGCACTCAGTCCACATGTAATTCGTAAGTCCGTAGTTCATCTCGCCTGCCAGCAAGGTGTTGCTAGCGCCATCGCAAACCGCGATGGTCGCAATCGAGGTCACGCCGAATTTCGGAGGAATGACAGCGCCGTTTGGCGGCGGCAGCGTGGTGGAATAAATCGCGAAGCCGCTTTGCGACCCGATCGATACCGCGTAACTTCCGGCGGCGCCATATTCTCCGCAAGCGTGATTCGGTTCAGGAACTTCTCGAGGCAAATACATGCTCGGGCACAAGTATACCGGAATGATCGTGCTTGCGATCTCCAGATTCTTCTCCGTCGAATTGTATTGACGCGACATATCGAACTGAGCAGCTACCGTGCCCAGCTCAAGAAAGGGAAGAATCATTGCGAAGGGGCCGTTGTCATTTTCCACGCTCGCAGTCGTGAAGTAGCCGGGCGGCAATTGCTGGAACGCGTCGTTGTAGCTGCTCATCGTCAGGCCAATCTGCTTCAGATTGTTCTTGCATGAAGTGCGGCGCGCCGCCTCTCGCACGGACTGCACGGCGGGCAGCAAGAGCGCGATGAGAATGCCGATGATGGCAATCACCACCAGAAGCTCAACGAGCGTGAAGGCCCGTCGCGCGCAAGTATGCCGACTGCGAAGGCCGACCGCCGCACTCCCGTCAAACTGGTAAGGCATGAGAACCGTCCGACCCTCGGAGCATGGCGTTATCGACGGCGGCCCTCCGATGCCGCGTCGATTTTTCCGCATGTTTACTCAGCTAGACGAGAGCGCCGACGACGATGCCGAGCGGCCCCGATCGCAATCGCTCCGATCCCGATGCCGCTCAGCACAAGTGAGCTCGGTTCGGGGACGGTGTTGATCGTCAGCAGGGGGCTCCGGCGACGCCGAGCGCATCAAATGAAACCGATTGAGATCCGGCGTTATCTTGAGTCAAGATGAGGCCGTTGTTCGCCAGGCTGCCATCGAGCCACTGCTTGACCACCGAGGTGACGTCGAACGTGACCGTCGACAGCGAGCCATCGTCGCTTACCTGCCCGATCAGGCCCGCCGGCCCCGGCTGGTTGAGCCACGTGATCGTCGCGGGCGCCCATGCCGCGCTGGCCGCAAACAGGTCAACGATTACCGGCGCGCCCGGCGTTGGACCAGGGCCAAAACCTGGACCGCTCGCAACGGTCAATGTCAGCGTCGCGGATGAAACATCGTTGGACGAAACTCCCTGGGAACCCACATCGCCAAACTCGACAAAACTGTTGACGACGTGAGGCGCACTATTTGCCACGGCAATGATCCCGGGAAAAAAGCCGGACAGGGAACTGCCCGTCGTCGTGCCCAAAAACTGGTAGACGAACGCATCTTGCGTGTCCGCGACCGGGATGCTGGCGGCGCTTGCGCATACAGGGGAGATTGCCGCAATCGCCAGCAGCACTGCTGATGCTCGATGACTATTCATGTTGATTTGATTCCTTGTGTTGGAAATACCACTGGTGAAGAAATTCGTTCGAACCCAAGAGGACCTATCCGAAAACCTACGGTTCCAATCAACATCAGGTATCTCGGAACCGCGAGATTCGGTTCTCGGATAAGCACTAGGACACTTCAGTGGCGTTTCCTTTGCGACGAGGACAAGACTTCAACCTGGCGCTGTTCGTCTTTCGTGGAACAACGAAAACGGATTGGTTCGCGCGATCAAGCTCGGCCGGCAACCGGCAACAGCGCCAGTGCGCCAAACCGACACGCCAAGCACATGCGTTAGCGTCTAAAATGTGATCCCAACTAAGAGAAAACGGTCGAGGCCGCAACTAGGTGCGGCAGCCCGCGCAGGAATGCTGGCTTGGCGAGAATCGCCGTGGCTGGCTTATTGAAATTAAGGCTCAGTAGCAAGAAATAATCCAGATTTTCCTGTATTTCAATGAATCGCAGGCGATCGCCTCCAACTTATTCGACCAGGCGGACCCGAATCGAACATCAGGTAATCAGAATACTATTGACACTAAATCTCAATAGCGTATGATAGCGACGGTCAACTTGTCGTCAAGTGGCAAAAACCAGGATTTCAAGGACCGGCTTGCAGATCGATCGGTTGTTTTTTGGTTTTGATACTGAAAGTCAGTACAAATTAAAAACCGACCGTTGTAGGCCGCCAAGCGGAACGAAAAGGGGATCGTTACGTGGTAACCGATTCAAAAGAGTCCGGAACAGGTCCAGTTCCGCCACAGGTCGCCGCGGAACGGGTCGAGATCGACGTCCTGCGGTCGACGGACCTTTTCTCGGGCCGTCGCGAGGTCTGCATCGAGCACGCCGGACAGCTCTACCGGCTGCGGATTACGCGCAGCGGCAAGCTAATCTTGCAGAAATAGCCCCGACGTCCCCCTCCAACCTGGAGGGCGAATCGCATTCCGGGCCCACTGGGAATAGTCGCTCGGACATTGACGGTTATGCCGCTGAACCGCTGCCGAGAGGCGTGGGCTTTGTCTTTGCAGGAAACGCGAATCGCTATAGCCTGCTGACACTGCTGGCGGCCGAACTATACTAGAGGATCGTCCGCTTCGATCGGGAGTGGCCGATGCGAGCCTTCCAGGGCGTTCGCCAGTTGGATGGGCCGGCGATCGGGGATCGTCGCCCGATTCCTGTCGGCAGGCCCCAGTTTTCTTCATGGTCGTCAACAACGTGGCAGCGATGCCGCACTAGCAGGTAGCGCCGTGTTCGACCAAAGTCGAGCTTGGAAAGGCCCCATGCCCAAAGCCCTGAGCATTAGCGGGATTGTTGTCGCGATTGTGTTGGTCCTGCTGTTCGGACTCGACCTGGCGCTGAAATTTCCCTTTGGCGGCGCGAGCAAGACGATGGATATCGGCTTCGTGATCGCGGCCATCACGCTCGGCTACGCCGGCTGGTCGACCTTGAGGGAAATACCCTAGCCCCTCACCTTCTCCGAGGCTTAAGCGTCGAGCTTCCCGGGCCCCAGCGTGTGATCGCATCAGGCAGCTCCGCGCAAGATCGACCGCGCAGACGTCCTTTGCCGCGTGGTTCCCAGTTGCGCAACCGTCTCAGCCACGCTTTGCAACCGCAGATTCCCTTGTTCCTGTCCTGCAATGGCCAAACGAAGGACGGCGTCGAGCTGTCGTTCCGCTCGCGCGCCACCGGCGACCAGGCTGGCCATGTCGACGCACAAATGGACGAAGCCTTCCGTTGAGACTCGCCTCAAGATCGACTGGCGCGTCCGCCAGCCACCGAGACGCGCGAGATCGATCGCCGCCGGCAGTTGCCACAATCCCCATTTCAAACATTGAGGCGCGGCGCCTGCCCGCGCGGAACTGGGGGAGAACCAGCCCGATCGCCATAAACTTGCCGGCGTCGTCGCGCTATGAGACTCATGCAGCGCCATCCGACAAAGGGCCGAAATGCCTTGCTTTTCGACCAGATCGAGATGAGTTGGCGTCGCCCCGCCTTCGACGAGCAATGTCGAAGGACGCGTTCCCGCTCCGTTCGCGGCCAACATACGGCGGCTCAGTTCAGCGTCGAATAGCACACGACTGGCGTCAGCCGCGGCCCATCCGCCGCGAGCGACCAGCGCAATCTCTTGCCGTGGTTGCATTGCGCGGACTGCGACTAGCAGCGGCGTCTCGCTCGGCGAGTCGAATCCCCAGGTGGCCGAAACATCGTGGTTCTCAATCCACTGTGCAAGCCCCTTCACTACCGCGGGCATGTCTTGCTGGGTCGCGGTATCCATCCCGGCGACATTCAACGAAAGCACCAGCGCAACGGTTTGCGACTTCTTCGGCATGGCGACTCCTTTCGCTCCTGGCTTCGCACGAACGCGGCCTTGGGCGCCAGGCCCGCGGCGGCGACCACACGATCGATCCTTCTAGAATAATCGTCGGCGCCGGCGCGTGACGAACTCGAACAAAATACAGCGGCGGCGGCGCAAGGGAGGGTTGCGTCGAGTTTGCGGTCAGATCCCACGTCCGGCGTGGGGTGTGCCAATCGCCAGTGGTATAGGAGCAAGCCAGACGCCTGCTGAAAAAAAATGGGGTGGCGCGCCGCTGCTCTCCGTGAAGATCCTCACGCGCTGAGAATTGCCTCTATGATTCCGTCCATTGTGTAAGTCGTTGCCTCGACGGCCGGCTCGTAGCCCAGCTCGCGGAGCGTCTGACAGGTGATGGGGCTGATGCTCGCCAAACGGGCGCGCCGCAAATCCGCGCCGAACATTCCGGCCAGGCTGCGCGCAATCGCCGAACTGCTGACGGTGATCCAATCGACGTGACCACCGACGAGTGCCGCCGCAACTTCGGCGTTCGCCACCGTTACATCACGGCTTTCATAAGTCACAACTTGCTCGACCGCGGCCCCTGCGGCGCGCAACTCGTCCGCCAGTAGTTCGCGCCCGCGACTGGCGCGGGCGAGCAAAAATCGCTTCCCTTTCGCGGCGCCGGCCAAGGCCGCGGCCAGCCCCTCCGCGCGGTATTCAGCCGGCGTCAGATCGGCTTTCAGTGAATAACGCGCCAACTCCGCCGCCGTACTCGGACCGATTGCCGCCACGCGAACCGGACCCAACTGGCGCATATCTCCCCCCCTCGACAAGAGACGGTCAAGAAGAAACCGCACTCCATGCACGCTGGAAAATACGAGCCAATCGAATTCATCGAGTCGCGCAAGCGCCGCGTCGACAGGCGCCCAATCCGTCGGCGGACCGATCTCGATCGCCGGCTGCGACAGGATCTCGGCGCCCAACTCCTCGAGCTTGGCGTGAAACGACTCCGCCAGGTCGGCCGGCCGCGTGACGATGATCCGCTGCCCAAATAAGGGACGCGTGGCAAACCACTCGGCGACCGGTTCCAAGCTAGCCACTCGACCGACAATCGTGATCACGGGTGGCCGCAATTTTCGCTCAGTCAGGACGGACGTTAAATCTCCGAGCGTGGAGTGAATCGTCTGCTGGTCCGGCCACGAGCAACGTCGCACCATAACAACCGGCGTCTCCGCGGGCATTCCACCGCGCAGTAGCGCATCGCTCCATTCGGGCGCGGTCGTTACGCCCATGTAGAAGACGAGCGTGCCGGGAAATGTGACCAGAGCAGCGTAGTCCAGATCCACTTCGATCTTATCGGCCGACTCTCGTCCGGTGATCAACGCCACGGCAGACGCCAGGCCACGGTGCGTTAATGGCGCCCCTGCATAAGCGCCGGCGGCCAGCGCGACGGTGATACCCGGCACGATTTCGAATGGGATCTTCGCGGCAGCAAGCGCCTGACATTCTTCAGCCGCGTGGGCGAAGATCATCGGGTCGCCCCCTTTCAATCGGACGACGATTTTGCCCGCCTGCGCAGCGGCGATCGTTCGCTCATTCACTTCGGCCTGCGTCATGATCCGGCCGTGACCGTGGCGGCCCAGGCAGACCAACTCGGCGGTCGTTGGCGCGTGCGCGAGCGTGCGCGGATTGACCAAATAATCGTAGAGAACCAGATCGGCTCGCC
>DASXPZ010000512.1:0-1689 GCA_036493275.1 Pirellulales bacterium | reverse complement strand
TAATGTTTTGCGGTTCGCCGAGATCGCCTTCGATCCGCTCCTGCTTAATAAATTTGCAAGTATAGTCGTGGACATTCTGGTCGAAATTGGCGAGCACTTCCTTCATTACGCGGATCATCGGGGCCAGCGGATGCTCGCCGGGCTTTTGATCGAGGTCAAACGTCGCGCCCGGGGCGGCGGCAGGGGCTGCGGCGACAGGAGGGGCCGTTGGTACCGCCGCGGTCGATGGAGCAGCGGCCATCGGAGCGGCCGTCTGGGCGACGGCTGTGGCAGGCGTTTCTGTCGCCACGCGGTAGACGGGCTCGGTGAGCTTACCGTCTTGGGCTTCTCCCTCGGCCAACGAGTGGCCAACGAGTAGGGATGAAACTAGGGCGAATTGTCCGATGCCAAACGCCAGAGACACGAAACTGCGCGAAAGCTGCATAACTGGGGCTCCTGACCTGCGCTCCGCCGTGGTGTGGTTAAGTTGGCGGTGGTTCTATTAGGAGTATTCGGTTTGGATACTGGCCAATCACCATTCCGCTAGGGCGGATTGTTACGATCGGCACTCGTCCTTGATTGGGATCGAAACTACAATCGGTGGGCTCAAACCTCGTTCGGCGGACCAGCAGAACCGGTAGCCGAATGGTACAAATATCCTAGACGACCTGGCTTCTGCCGGGAAGGGAAAAATCGCCGTGCCCGAGGCCGCAATACAGGTAGGCAAGGTAGTTTCGATACCGTTCGATGAAAACACCTATATTGCCCATCTTTCCGATGGGGGCGGCTGCCTCGTTTTTGATCCGGGTTTTGAGCCGGGAAAAATCGCGGAATACTTGGAGCGGCACTCGCTAACGCCGTCGGCGATACTTTGCACGCATGGCCACAGCGACCACATCGGCGGAAACGCGGCGCTGAAGAAGCAGTGGCCGGAGTGCCCACTATTGATCGGCGTGGGCGACGCGGCGAAGCTTACCGACCCGCAGCTCAATCTGTCGGCGGCGTTTGGCTTGGCGCTGGTCAGCCCGCCGGCAGATCGGACACTGGAGGAAGGGGAGCAATTCGAAGGGGCGGGGCTGACGCTCGACGTGCTGGCGACTCCGGGGCATTCGGCCGGGCATGTGGTGTTTGTCTGCAAGCAGGTGACGCCGTGGCGGGTCTTCGGCGGCGACGTGCTGTTTCGCGGCGGCGTGGGCCGGACCGATTTCTTCGACGGCGATCCCGAGGCACTAACGCGTTCGATTCACGAGAAGCTCTTCACGCTGCCGGACGACACGATCGTGCTGCCAGGGCACGGCCCGGCGACGACGATTGGCCACGAGAAGCGGACGAATCCGTACGTGGGTTCGCCAGCGGGGTACTCGTTCGATTAACTGGATCAGCGACGGTCGGCGTTGCATCAATCGAGCGCGCTCATCAACTCGCTCGCTATATGGCCGGGCGAGCGTCGTGTCGTTTGCAACGATCGGCGGAGCCCAATGACGAACAGCAGACCAATCGAGAACAGCACCATTGTGGCCGGTTCGGGAACCGAGCCCAATCCGACATAGTGGACGCTGCGATCATAATTCCAGGCGCCCATGGCGAGCAGGCTACTGTTCTCGAAGCCAGGCTCCAAAAGACTGGAGTCGAGTCCGAAATTGAAAATGTAGCCGTCGTCTGGGTTGAGCGGATTGATGTTGGTGGTGAATTTGATACCGGCGAATTGAT
>DASXPZ010000511.1:0-4653 GCA_036493275.1 Pirellulales bacterium | reverse complement strand
GATCCGTTCCTTATAGTGTTCGAATTGACCTATGCGTGGATCGTCAGGGAAACGCGCGATGAAGTCATTCACTTCGTTCTCAACCCGGACCAGCGAACCGCCCTCGTCCGAGTCGACTCGCGACATCACCGAGTCGTAGAGTGCGTCTGCCGACGGGGGCCGCGATAGATGCCAGGCAATCGCGCCGATGACACCAAATACGGCGGCGGTCGCGGCTAACTGCCCGACCATTAAAAGCCACGAGCGCGGTTGTTGGCCACCGCGGAGCGCCTCCTCTTCTTCAATGGTCGTAAAACGGGTGGGGCGATTGAGCGCTGCCTGTCGCAGGGACTCAGCCGTTGGCGCGGCTGCGGATCCTGTGGCCTGCGACGCGTGTTTCGAAAGGATTTCGTCCGCAGCCATCGTCGCTGCATTCTGAGATGCCGGCGACGTGGCGGTTCGGCCCACGCTCTCTCGTCCGTCCCGACTATTTTGCGGCCGGGCGATATTTGCCTCGGCCTGCGTTACATTGATCGCCAGCGAATGCTTTGCGTCGTCTTCTGGTCGATCGTCGTCCGGATGATCGGTCGCCAAAGCGAAATCATCCGAAGCCGGCCGCGAAAGTGCCATAGCCATCGCTTGCAAGTGCCGCGCGAGCACCTGCGTATTCGGAAAGCGGTCCCCGGGATCCTTCGCCAGCAACTGTGTTACAACCCGCTCAAGTTGCTCGGGCGTTTCTGGCGCGTACCGACGCACAGGTTCGGGATTAGCGAACCGCTGCAGTTGGAGCATCTGCGGTAAGTTCTTAGCCCGAAACGGCGGCCGCCCAGCCAGGAGTGCATACATCACTCCACCTAGGCTGTATTGGTCGCAGCGGGCCGTGACGGGCCGACCATCCGCCTGCTCCGGAGACATATAGTCGGCGGTGCCGAGCACGCCACCGGCGGTCGTTAGCGAGGTCGTGCCGAACAGCCGCGCGATGCCAAAGTCGGCCAGCTTCACGTGCTCATCGCCCTGCAGCAGGATATTCGCAGGCTTGATGTCGCGGTGAATGATCCCATGATCGTGCGCGTGTTTTAGCGCGAGCGAAAGCTGAATCGCGATATTCGTCACTTCGCGCCAGTTAAACCGTCGCCCCGCCTTCAGCTCGTCCTCCAGGCTGATTCCTTCAACCAACTCCATGGAATAGAACAGCATGCCATCCTGTTCGCCGTATCCGTATAGCCGAACAATGCCATCGTGTTTCAACGTTTTCAGCGATTCGATTTCCGCCTCGAACCGTTCGCGAAAACCCTCTGCCATTGCCAGCTGTGGCGCGAGCGCCTTGATCGCCACCCGCTGTCCCGTTTGAGAGTCGGTTCCGGCGTAAACCGAACCCATGCCGCCCTTGCCGAGCGGTTTTTCGATTTCGTAAGGCCCCAGCCGGGTTGGTTGCATGGTTTCAATGGAAAAGGCGATTCGCTAGCACCAGCCTTCATCCTAACCGCCGCCTTCGCAACGAACCAGCAAGCATTGCATCTGGTGAATGGCCTTGAGCGACCGTCGCGATTCTTCTAGAAGCTGGCAAATTTCCGGTTACTATGCGCCCGCTTTGTGGCCAAATTCGATTGGGTCGAGTCCGATGTACCATCGCCAAACTGCTGCGACATATTTCATTCGGGTCGCCCTCGCGTGTGCGCTGTCGACATGCCTTCGCGCCGACGTGGCCGCGGCCGAGCCTTCGCCATACCAGGCCCGCGTGATCGCCGCCGGCGCCCCGGTCCATAGTGGTCCCGGCGACAATTTCTATCCAACCGACACGCTCTCTCAAGGCGACACCGTGGAGGTGTACCGCGAAAAGGCTGGAGGCTGGTTGGCAATTCGACCGCCCAGCGGCAGCTTTAGCTGGATTGCCGAACGCGATTTGATAATTAAGGACGGCGGGCTCGCCGAAGTTGTTCGAGACGAAGTTCCCTCCCGTATTGGCAGTCGAATTAACGATCGCCACAACGCCGCCCAAGTTCGATTGAAAAAAGGCGAAGGCGTAGAAGTTCTCGGCGAAGAGACGGTCAACGGCGAAAAGTGGTGCAAGGTTTCGCCGCCGGCGGGTGAGTTCCGCTGGATCCAGGCGGCCGTCGTCGAGCGAACCGGCCCAATACAAACTTCCGCTTCATCAAGTTCGTCACCGTCCGAGCAGCCGGCTACGGAAACGAATCCAATTCAATTAACATCGGCCAACGCCGACGCGTCGACGCCGAACACGAATTCGACAAGCGATGCCAGTCCACCGCCGCTTCTGCCGGTTGCAAAAACCTCAGCCCCAATCGCTCTATCAACTACGGCGGCCCCAGCCGCCCCAACTACTCCGAGCCCTGCCGCCCCGGCGGCTCCAGCGGCAGCCGCCCAACCTCCAGCGAGCCAAGCCTCCGGCGACCTATCGCATGAGCTGGCGGCGATCGAGCTGCGGCTCTCGCGAATGGTCGCGGCGCCAACCAATCTTTGGAACACAGACCGGCTCGAGCGAGACACTGCTCAACTAATGGCCCGCGCAAAGACCCCGGCTGAGCGCGACGCAGTTCGCGTCACTCAAGAAAAGATCAGCCGCTTCGCCGCAATCGGTCGCCGCGCCAATCCGTCGTCGGCCAACGTCGCCCAAGCAGGCCAACCGCCGACGACTCCATTGCCGGCCACCGCCGCGACCGCCGTCGGTGGCCGGTACGACGCCGTCGGAATTCTCCGGCCTGTCGTCTCGCGCCGCGCCGGTGCTCCCCAATTCGCCCTTGTGGACGAGCGCGGGCAGGTTGTCTCGTTCGTTACCGCCACGCCAGACCTAAACCTGCAGCCTTACCTGGGCCACCGCGTCGGCGTCGTTGGCAATCGCGGTTATATTCCAGAGTTCCAACGCTCAAACGTTACAGCCGCTCGTGTCACGCCGCTGAACGACCGCATAGTCCGCTAAAAACGCGGCCGGCTTAGCCCTGAATCGTCCGCTGTTGCTGTTCTCCCAGCCCTTCCACCGACAATCGCACTGTTTGCCCCGGTCGAAGAAACTCCGGCGGCTTGCAGCCCATGCCCACGCCCGATGGAGTGCCGGTCGAAATAACGTCTCCCGGGTGCAAAGTCATAAACTGACTCAGGTAGCTTACGACCTTTTTAACGCCGAAGATCATTGTCTTGGTTGACCCATCCTGGCGTCGCTTGCCATCGACTTCCAACCACAGGGAGAGATTCTGGGGATCGGATACCTCGTCCTCGGTTACGAGCCATGGGCCGATGGGGCCAAACGTGTCGCAGCTTTTTCCCTTGGTCCACTGACCGCCGCGTTCCTTCTGGAACTCGCGCTCCGAAACATCGTTCGACACGCAATAACCGGCCACATAATTGAGAGCGTCGTCCTCGCTTACATACTTCGCCTTCTCGCCGATCACCACTCCGAGCTCAACTTCCCAGTCCGTTTGCTTCGATCCGCGTGGAATCTGAATGTCGTCGTTTGGCCCCGAGATCGCACTCGTGGCCTTCATGAAGAGCACTGGCTCCTTGGGGAGTTGAGCGCCAGTCTCGGCAGCGTGTTCTGCGTAGTTGAGCCCGATGCACATCATCTTGCCCACGCCCCCCACGCACGGCCCGAGTCGAACTGGTTCCTTAACCACCGGGAGGTCCTTGAGATCGATCTTCCGCAGGTGGTCGAGCGATGCCGCCGACAGCGTCGCGCCAGCAATGTCGTTTACGACACCCACCAGACTACGGATTTGACCGGCAGCATCCAGTAACCCCGGCTGCTCATTCCCAGCCGTTCCAAAGCGAAGAAGTTTCATCGTCGCGAGCCTCGCATATACAAAATAGAGTGTTGTTGATGGTCCTCAGCGGGCCGCAGGTGCCCGCGTCGAACATCTAGCATCCACCATCTGACATCAAGCTTCCACTAGCCGGAAAAATTTCTTCCGATTAATACCTGATGACAGCAAAAATGGTATTTACTCACTAGCGAGCCATTGTAGAATTTGCCAGCGCCAAGTATTCTCGAAGTTATCGAGTCCGACGCGCCGATTGAGAACAATTACGTGGCAGGTTAAGACGCCTGCCGGTTCATCCAAGGCGAATGTGCCAGGTCCGCTCGACCTGAACATCAAAGGCATACGGAAGTGAATTTCGCTCTCACGATTGGAATGTTGAAGCTCCGGCGCCGCTTGCGGTCCAGCCGGCCTAGTCGGCGTCCGCTGCTGACCTGGGAAACGCTCCACATTCCTGTCGCACCTTGCCTCTCCGGCTGGCGCGACCACATCCGCCGTTGAGTGGTTCTCCACAGAGCCTGTCATTTTGTTTGTGACGGCTCTATCTGACTTCGTGGCCGCCCGGCGGCCGTCTCGTTCGCTCTTTGGTCAACGCTGACTTCGCACAACTGCATGCCCAGGAAAGGCATGCGACCAAACAGCCGATTTCCAGCTGAGACGCTCCAGACCGTTGATCGCGCCGCGATCCGGATCACCATCAAGGATAATTTTTAGATATAGGAGCTCCGCAATAGGATGAAGGTTTCTTCCCAACAAATCACAGTTAGCAAGTTGTTTAACGGCCGTTCCCCGATCGCGACCCTCAAGGACGCGACAGACGTAGCGTTCGGTTCCGACGTGACGCCACTGCGCGTCTCCGTAACGAGCAAGACCCGCGCTGGCCATCTCTGCGAGATCGAAGCCG
>DASXPZ010000510.1:0-3926 GCA_036493275.1 Pirellulales bacterium | reverse complement strand
TCGCCGACCGATGGCAGCTTGGGGATGGGCGTGGTTAGCATGTTTGCCGTCGTGATGATGGGTCGGTTCTTCGGCGCGCTCTCGACCGGTCTGGCGATCTGCCTGCTCGTGGCGCCGCTGTTGGCGTGGATCGTCGAGCTGCCGCGGCTTCGCAAACTGCCCACGGGCTGGCGCGGCGCCGTGCGGTTGGCCTGCGTCGTCGTCCCACTGGTTGTCTTTGTGTTCATCGCACAGCGGAAATTCGCAGAGGCCTCGGCGGCCCATTCCCGGCCATTTGACCAGAGTGCTCCTCTGGAGACCATGGAAAAGTGACCAGGCGGCGACCGGGCTCCGAGGGATCGGCGTCGGTCGCCGCCTTATTCAAGTCCGGCCCGGGCCTCTCCGGCCGAAATCCTCCCCAAAAGCCGCCGCAAAATCAGCAGCCGAAACGCGGTGTTCTCCGCCGCGCCGCGTGTTACCTTATTGTTCGGGCAGCCCCACCTGAAATTCGGTTCCTTACTCTTTCAACCCCAAGATGCACCCATGCCCCGATATCGACTCTTAGCGATCGTCCTCCTCGCCTTGTCGTTCACTTCGATTGCCCACGCCGAACTGAAAGTTGGAGTCGGCAAGGCGATCATCACGCCGGATCCATTGCTTCCCATTTCCGGAGGCGTGGGGCCGGGAAGTCCTTCGAAAGGGAAGCAGGGGGAGCTAACGGCCCGCGCGATGGTGTTGCAGCAAGGGGACACGAAAGTCGCCATCGTGCAACTCGACCTGCTTGGTTTTCCTTCGATCTTGTGCGCCCGCGTGCATAAGCAGGTTCCGCGCATTCCGGCGGACAACATCCTCATCGGTTCGACCCATACGCATAGCGCCCCGGACTGCTACGGCTTTCCGGGACTCGACGGCAAGCCCTCGGGCGATTTGAAGTACATGGACTTCGTCTGCAACCAGGCCGCCATCGCGTTGAATCAGGCGCTCGACAACCTTCAGCCAGCGCAACTGAAGATTGCCACTGACGAAGCCAAGGGGAAGATTGCCTACAACTATTATGCTCCGGAGCTGTACGATCCGCGGATGAGCGTCATTCAGGCAATTACTCCCGCGGGCAAGTCGATCTGCACGTTGGTCAACTACGCGATTCATCCAGAAGTGCTCGGCAACAAGCTTGGGCTGGTCAGTCCCGACCTGGTCGGCCCGCTGTGCGATAAGCTCGAAGCCGATCTCGGCGGCATGGCCATGTTCATGAACGGCGCCCAAGGGGGAATGGTCACCGCGGACAATCGCATACTCGATAACCCCTCGGAGCCGATCAACGCCAAATGGCACGACGCCCGCACTTGGGAAGAATGCCTGCGGATCGGCCATTTGATGGCGTCGGAAGCCGAGCGGATCGTCAAAGACGCGGCGCCGCAGAAAGATCCCCCGCTGGCCTGTTACGCCAAGGAGGTTCGCTTTCCGGTCGATTCGCGGCTGATGTGGATGATCATCGTGGGCTCGCCTTTGAAATATCCACACAACGACAACGATAAATCGGTCACCACCCGCATGAACCTGATCAACATAGGCAACGCCCAGATTCTGACGATTCCGGGCGAAGCGCTGCCGAACATCGGCTACTACATCAAGCGGCAGATGAAGGGGGAGAACAACCTGCTGTTTGGGCTGACGAACGACGCCTTTGGTTACATACTCACGAAGGTCGATTTCAACAGTTTCAAGCGATACGAATACGTGTCGCGCACGTCGCTGGGCGAAAAGACGGGGGAGATCTTAATCGAGAACGCCGTGAAGCTGATCGATGATTCTCCGGCCCCCGCGACAACCCGCCCGGCCAAGTAGGATTGAAATTCGGCCGATAGGCTCTGCCTTAAGTAGCGGAATCTCCATTGTTCACTGGGGCCACTCCAGCCAGAAATGTCAGGTGAGAGCACGTGTCATCTTTTCTTCGCTTTATAGCACTGGTCGTTTTAGTCGGGACGATGTCTTGTCCGGCGCCAGCTTTCTGCCAGCAGGTCGACGATAAGATCACGGTCGACGCCGCGGACTGGCCGTGGTGGCGTGGCCCTCAGCGCAACGGCGTCGCGAACCCCGACCAGGATCCGCCGATCGAATGGAGCGCAACGCAGAATGTCGCCTGGAAGAGCCCTGTTCCGGGACGTGGACACAGCTCGCCCACGGTCTTCGGCCGGCGGGTTTTTCTCGCCACCGCCGACGAGCAGCAAGAAACGCAATCGGTGCTGTGCTACGACCGCGAGACGGGCAAGCCGTTGTGGGATACGGTCGTGCATCGCGGCGGCCTGATGCTGAAAAACGGGAAGTCCACGGGAGCCTCGGGCACCGTCGCCTGCGATGGTGAGCGGGTTTTCATCTGCTTTGCCAATGGCGGGGCCGTGCATGTCACGGCGCTCGGCCTCGAGGGGAAGCAACTCTGGCAAACCAGGATCGGCGACTACGTCATTCACCAGGGTTACGGCGCCTCGCCGGCGGTCTATCAGTCGCTGGTTATCGCCTCGGCAGACAGTCACGCCGGCGGCGTCATCGCGGGGCTCGATCGCAAGACCGGCACGATCGAGTGGAAACACGATCGGCCGAAAGAGCCGAACTACACTTCGCCAATCATTCTGAACGTGGCCGGACGAGATCAGTTGTTTCTGACCGGCTGCAACCTGTTTTCGAGCTTCGATCCGCTGAGCGGAAAGACGCTCTGGGAAATCAAGGGGGCGACTACCGAGTGCGTTACCTCGACCGTTACCGACGGCGAACGCGTCTTTTGCAGCGGCGGCTATCCGAAGAACCACCTGGCGGCTGTGCTCGCCAATGGATCGGACAAGATCGTCTGGGAAACGAAGGATCGCGTCTATGTCCCGTCACTTTTGGCGCGAGACGGATTTCTGTTCGGCGTGCTCGACGCAGGCGTGGCCGTGTGTTGGAAAAGCGACACCGGCGAGGCGCCATGGAAGAAACGACTGGGCGGCGAGTTCAGCGCCTCGCCCGTGCTGGTCCGCGACACGATCTACGCCACGAGCGAGCTGGGCGAAACCTATGTCTATCGGGCCGACCCGCAAAAGTACGAACAGCTCGCCATGAACAAACTGGGCGACCAGGCGATGGCCAGCCCCACGATCTGCGGCAGCCGGGTCTACTTGCGCGTGACAGAGCAAGTAGACGGCCGGCGGCAAGAAATATTGTATTGCCTGGCGAAGCAAAAGTAAGCAAGCAACCACTAGAAAATCGAGCGCCTCGCATGAATTCCAAAGTTTTGAGCGTCGCACTGTTGGGGCTTTTGACCCTCGGCGATTGGGCTGTTGCGCAGCGGCCGAAGCCGCCGGCTCGGGATCCGCGCACGACTGGTTTTGTCGAGGCGAAGGAGCTGCCCGATGGCGAGGTTCCGCCAACAGACGCCGGCGGCAACTTCATCATCGGCCCCACGCACAAGCCGTCGCCTGATGCGATCGCACAGCCCGACACGCCGAAAGGGACCGTGCATGAGCTGACGATGAAGTCCACCGACAGCAAGATTTATCCGGGCATTGCGCGCGATCCGGGCACTTTCGGCACGGTCGATCCGGCGACGCCCTCTAAAATGATCGTGACGACCAGCCATCCCGCGCCCTACACGCGGCGCGTCTCGGTCTATGTTCCGCAACAATACGTGGCAGGATCGGCTGCGCCGTTCATTGTCGGCGCGGACGGGCCGGACAAGCTCCTCTTCACGACGCTCGACAACCTGATCGCTCAAAAAAAGGCGCCGGCGATGATCGCGATCTCGATCGGCAACGGCAGCGGCGACGCCCAAGGGAGCCAGCGCGGCCTGGAGTACGACACGATGAGCGGTCGCTACGCCGAGTTCGTCGAAACCGAAGTGCTGCCGCTCGTCGAAAAAGGATGCAATGTGAAGCTGACGAATGACTCCGACGGCCGCGCGACGATGGGCTGCAGCT
>DASXPZ010000509.1:0-2589 GCA_036493275.1 Pirellulales bacterium | reverse complement strand
TTGGCGCGCGGCGCGACGGCGGATGAATTCGCCGTCGCTCGTCACGCCATCCGCCTGGCCGAAGAACACGCCGGCGGCGCGACGGTCGACCCGGCGGCTTCGGCCGACTCGCGCGCACGATCGCATGTCGGCTATTACCTGGTCGACCGTGGATTGAAGACTTTGGAAAAGGGGCTGAAATATAAGCCCGAGTGGAGCTTGGTAGCGGGTCGCGCCCTCTCGAATCATCCGGCGATCGCATATTTCGGCTTTCTTGGCCTGATATGGAGCGCGCTGGTGCTGCTAGCGTTGTTCTACGCTGGCGTGCATGCCGGTTGGAGCGCCGGTTGGATGGTATTGGCGGGCCTGGCCGTGGCGATTCCCGCCAGTGAGTTGGCGGCGGGCCTGGCGAACGATTTTTTCACGCGAAAAGTTTCGCCGCGCGTCTTGTCCAAGCTCGAATCGAAAGATCGCTTGCCGGAGGAATGCCCCACGTTTGTCGTAATTCCCACGCTGCTATTGCACCCTGAAAATGGTCCGGCGCTGGCCGAACGGCTCGAGATTCACTATCTCGCAAACAACGAGCCTCAATTCCGGTTTGCGCTGCTGACGGACTTCTCGGACGCCCAGGCCGAACATGAGCCGGGCGATCAAGAATGTCTCGACTCAGCGCTAGCGGCCATCCGCGCGCTGAACGAGCGTTACGCCAATGGCGACGGTGACCGATTTTTCCTGTTTCATCGTCGGCGGCAATGGAATTCGGCGCAAAACTGCTGGATGGGATGGGAAAGAAAACGCGGCAAGCTGGCGGAGTTCAACCATCTGCTGCGCGGGGCGAGCGACACAAGTTTCAACGTATCCAGTGGAAGTCTGGCCGGGCTACCGCGGACGCGGTTCGTGATCACCCTCGATACCGATACGCAACTCCCGCGAGAAATGGGACGTCGTCTGGCGGCAACGCTGGCGCATCCGTTGAATCAACCTCGCTTCGACGTCGCAGCCCAGCGCGTCGTGGCCGGATACGGCATCTTGCAGCCGCGAGTCAGTTTCAGCTTGCGTTCCGCGCTGCGGTCGCGGTTCGCAAAACTGATGGCCTCTTCGGCCGGTATTGATCCTTACAGCGCGGCCGTGTCGGACGTCTACCAGGATTTGTTCGCCATCGGCTCCTTTACTGGCAAGGGAATTTACAACGTCGACGCCTTCGATGCCGCAACACATGGCGCGTTTCCGGAGAACAGCATTTTGAGCCATGATCTGATCGAGGGGAATTTCGCCCGCTGCGGACTCGTCACCGACATCGAGTTGCTCGATGAGTTTCCGTCACAATACCACGCCTTTGCGCGTCGCGAACATCGCTGGGTTCGCGGCGATTGGCAGCTTCTACCGTGGCTCTTTCGGCGTGTTCCTACGTCGGCTGGCAAGAGCGCTCAGAATCCCTTGCCGCTGGTCGAGCGCTGGAAGATGTTCGACAATTTGCGGCGCAGCCTCGTGCCGCCGGCGCTGTTGGCGATGCTCGCTCTGGGTTGGACCGTGCTCCCTGGCTCGCCGTGGCTCTGGACGTTGTTCGCCTTGACCGTCCCCTTGCTGCCATGCGGACTACTGGCAATCAACTCGCTCCGCGGTCTCTTTCAACGTCTGAAGCGCGGCGGTGAAGTCCTGTTGCAACTCTATGACATGCGCGACCAGTTCCTGGCGACACTGGGACAGGCCGGTCTGTCGATCGCCTTTTTGGCCGACCAGGCGGCGTATCTGGTCGACGCGATCGTTCGCACCCTCGTCCGATTGTTCGTCACGCAGAAGCGATTGCTTGAGTGGGAGACCGCGGCCTCGACCGAAGGACGATTGGGAAATCACCTGGCCGGTTTCATCCGCAGCATGTGGCCGGCGCTTCTGATTCCGATCGTATTGGCAGTCGTGATCCTTTGCATCCATCCCGCGGCGCTCTTTGTCGCGGCGCCGGTCTTGATCGTCTGGGGCGCCTCACCGCTACTGGCGTACTGGGTGAGTGGGCGGTCCGAAATCAAGGAAACGGTGCTCACCGCGGCCGAGCGGGGCGAGTTTCGCCGCATCGCCCGCAAGACGTGGGAGTTTTTCGAAACACACGTTGGGGCCGTCGACAACTGGCTGCCGCTCGACAACTATCAGGAAGCTCCCAAGACCAAGTCCGCGCATCGCACTTCGCCCACCAATATCGGGCTCTACGCACTCTCAACACTGGCGGCGCATGACTTAGGCTACATCAGCGCCGCCGGGCTCTGCGATCGTTTGGAAAAGTGCTTCGACACGCTTGACCGGCTCGATCGCTTTCACGGCCATTTTCACAATTGGTACGACACGCAAACGCTGCAAGTCTTGCACCCGGATTACGTGTCGAGCGTCGATAGCGGCAACCTGCTCGGCTGTTTTTTGACCCTCGGACATGGCCTGGCGGAAAAAGCGGAAGCCAAACTCGATCAGTCGCATTGCGCCGGCGGCCTGGCCGACACATTCCGCCTGATCGAAGAAGCGGCCAGTCGGTTCGACTCTCCCCCGGCAGGCACGCCTCCATTGTTCGAGGCGCTCAAGCTAACACTGACGAAGTTGCGCAATCGATTCGCATCCTTGCCGGCC
>DASXPZ010000508.1:0-2229 GCA_036493275.1 Pirellulales bacterium | reverse complement strand
ATTATCGGCGCCGGCAATGTCGGCGCGACGACCGCGCATTGGTGCGCAGCGGCCGAGCTCGGTGACATCGTGCTTGTGGATATTCCGGATCTGGTGGGCGTTGCTCAGGGCAAAGCGCTCGACTTGCGTCAGGCCTCGCCGATCGTCGGCTTCGACGCCAATATCATCGGCACGTCGGACTACGCCGACGCCGCTGATAGCGACGTGGTGGTGATCACGGCCGGTATTGCCCGCAAGCCCGGTATGAGCCGCGACGACTTGTTGGCGACGAACGCCAAGATCGTCGGCAGCGTGGCAGAGCAGGTCAAACGGACGAGCCCCAACGCGGTGGTGATCGTGGTCAGCAATCCCCTCGACGCGATGGTGCAGCGCGCCTTCCAGGTGACCGGCTTCCCGGCGCAGCGCGTGGTGGGCCAGGCGGGTGTGCTCGACACGGCCCGCTATCGGACCTTTCTGGCGATGGAATTAGGCGTGAGCGTGGAAGACATTTCGGCCCTGTTGATGGGAGGGCACGGCGACACGATGGTGCCGATGCCCAGTTGCACCTCGGTTGGCGGCATCCCAGTCTCGAAGCTGATCGACGCCAAGCGGCTGGCCGAGATCGTCGATCGCACGCGCAATGGCGGCGCCGAGATCGTCGGCTACTTGAAGACCGGCAGCGCGTACTACGCTCCGGCCGCGGCCAGCGCGCAAATGGTCGAAGCCGTGATCCGCGACAAGAAGCGCGTTATTCCTTGCGCCGCGTATTGCCAGAAGGAATACGGCGTCGGCGGATATTACGTCGGCGTCCCGGTGGTGTTGGGCAAGGGGGGCGTCGAGCGGATCATCGAGCTCGAACTGACCGCCGAAGAACAGGCCAACTTCAAGAAGAGTGTCGAGGCGGTCAAGGAACTGATCGCCGCGATGGCCAAACTGACTGGTTGAAGCAGTTGACCGGTTGAAGCTGTCGCTCAGGTCGACCAGCGGAACCTCGATCTCGACAGCACTGCTATCGGTGAGCGCTTAGCAATTCTGCTTGGCAGTGTCAACCCTCGACGACCGTGGCGCCTCTTGTAACGAGCTTGCCGACTGGGAGTTATTTCACCACGCTCTATCGCGGATTTTCGAGTCCACTGCTTCGCGGCGTTGACATTCAAGGGGCGACTACAGTAGAGTCCGAGACCTGAGGCAGTTCATCGCGTCGCGCCCTGGATGTCTTCGCGACGCCGTGCGGCCTTCGCAGTTTCGGCGGAAGAGCGGCGGTCAGTGAGAGGGTTTTTGTTCGGGCAGCGTCTTTTCCGTTAGGTCGATTCTTCCTTCAACCAACGAGCAATTCAGAAGATGATGAATCGCCTTGAAGCTTCACGCGACTCGTCGAATATCCATTTTCCGATCACTCAGTCTGCTCCGCGGGCCGATTTGGCGCCGCAGGTCACTGCCGGGGTTTACTCCCGCGGCACGGCAGAGTCTCCTCAGGCGTTTCTGGCGCCGCTCCACTACGAGCCGAATTACGCTTACCCCTTGATCATCTGGCTGCACGGACCGGGCCGGAACGAAGGTCAGTTGAAGCGGATCATGCCCTGTGTAAGCCTGCGCAATTACGTCTCGACTTCGATTCGCGGCACGTCGCCGTCGGTTCGCGGATCGAACGGGTCGAACTGCGAAGTCGGTTTTACGTGGTTGCAGTCGCAATCGCATGTGGCGCTGGCCGAACATCGTCTGTTTGAGGCAGTGGACGCGGCGCAAGCTCGCTTCCATATTTCGCCGCGGCGAATTTTTCTGGCCGGGATCGATTGCGGCGGAACGATGGCCTTTCGGCTGGCGATGAATCATCCCAAGCGCTTTGCCGGCGTCCTCTCGATCGGCGGCGAATTCCCGGTCGGCGGCGCTCCACTGGCGCAATTGGCCGCCGCGCGCGGCGTTCCCATCTTTTTGGCGAGCGGACGCGATAGCGAGCGCTATCCGGCGGCGGCGGTTTGCAACAATCTCAAGCTGCTGCATTCCGCCGGCATGGACGTTACCTTGCGGCAGTATCCGTGCGGCCATGAGCTGTGGCCGCAGATGCTATCAGACATGGACCGCTGGATCATGGAACTGATCGGCGGCGGCGCGGATAAAGGCTAGTAGCGCAAGGGCGCCGCGCAAGCCTACCCTACTCGGCGGCGATGAGCTGTCGCGATTCGGCGTTTATCGTCGCGACTCCTCGTCGTGAAATTCTTCGGGGAAGCCATCCCCATCCGACGCCGCAGA
>DASXPZ010000507.1:0-6128 GCA_036493275.1 Pirellulales bacterium | reverse complement strand
CCAAATCGCGCAGTTCGATCGCAAAACCGTGCTTGACCACGCGCGAAGAGGTCTTTGTCCAAATTTTGACGAGGGTCTCAACGGGCAACCGGCCGACGAGCGCCGGCCGGCGATGCCCCACTAGTTCATGCCCCACAATCTCACTGCCGCCGGGCGAATTCAAAGCCGATCTCCCTGTTAGAAACATTGCGTCCAGTCGATTCATCGAAAGTTACGCGTGCACGCCGCGCCAACGATGACAAAGCACGGTCAGCGTATCAGACAAACGCAGGATTCTGAAGTAGACGCCGTCTTCATTGAATTCGCTACACCAAAATCCTTCTCCCTCCGGGAGAAGGTGGTTCGCGGCAGCGAACCGGATGAGGGCTGCGCAACTCATAGCCCGGTTTCTCTCCTGTCACTTCATAGCGCAAAGCCACTCGCGCGCCAACTACTCAACGCGAAACTTCTCAATCGCTTCGCGATTCAATTCAATCCCCAATCCCGGCCGATCCGGTAGCGGCAGCGCGCCGTCGACCAGCTTGAATTCTCGCGTCAGCAATTCTTGCCGCAGCGGCGAATCGCACAGTTCGGCCGGCATGAATTCAATGAACGGGCAGACCGGCGTCGAGAGCGCCAGGTGCCAGGTGGCCGCGATGCCGATACCGCTCTTCCAACAATGCGGGACGATTTGCAAGCCGCGCGATTCGGCAATCTGGCAGACCTTGCGGGCTTCGCTGAAACCGCCGACGCGGCCGACGTCGGGCTGCAAGACGTCGATCTTGCCGCGGTCGGCCAGGTCGAGAAACTCGAAATGCGTGTTCTGCCATTCGCCCGCTGCGATCCGGATCGGACTTTGCTCGCGCAGCCGGGCGTGCCCTTCGAGGTCGTCGATATCGAGCGGCGTTTCGATAAAGAAGATGTCGTAGCGCGCCAGCTCTTTGAAGACCGCGAGCGCCTGCCGCCAATCGTTCCAGGCGTAGGCGACGTCGATCATCATTACAAAGTCCGCCCCCACCGCGGCGCGGCAGGCCGCCACGATGTCGATCACCGCTTCGTCCGGTTCTTGCAACCCGTTGTGGCTATAGGGACCGGCGATGCAAACTTCCATCTTGCCGGCCTGGTAGCCGAGCGCCTTGGCCTGGCGGGCCCGCTCGACGAGCGACGCCTTGTGTTGGGCCAGCGTGGCGCCGTGCGGCAGCAGCGACGCATAGGGCTGGCAATTCGGATTTCTCGCGCCTCCCAATAGTTGATACACCGGCTTCCCTTCGGCCTGGCCGAGGATGTCCCACAGGGCCATATCGATGGCGCCCATGGCGCAGATCAGGGCGCCGCGGCGGCCGGTCATCTTCGAGCCGGAATAGAGCTTTTGCCAAAGTCGCTCGGGCTCAAGCGGATTTTCGCCCAGAAGCATTTCTTCGAGGCCGAGCCCCATGCAGTGCGTGCCGCGGGCGCGGATACATTCGCGGGCGACCCACGGATTGGTATCGGTCTCGCCGATTCCGACCAGTCCCGCGTCGGTGTGAATTTCGACAACCAGATCATCCTGCGCGGACGAGCAGGCGCTACTGTCGTAATTCGGCACAAGCAACACGTGGCAGTCAATCTTGGTGATCTTCATCCGCTCGCTCCGGCGTTTGCTGACAGGCTGCGCGTCTGCTCGCCCGGTTGAATGAACATCCACAGGATGGCGGCTGCAATGCAAGCCAGACTTGTCGCCCAGAGCGCGACGTCCCAATCGTAGTGTTCGCTGAGCCACGCCGTGGCGACTGGCGCGATCATGCCGCCCAGATTTCCGCCGGTATTGAAGATGGCGCCCGACGCTCCTCCTTGCCGCCCGCCGAGCTCGATCGCTGTGACCCAGTAGGGACCTTCCGCCATGCCGACGGCCCCCAGGCCGAGGGAAAACCAGGTAACGATCCAATTTGGATTTTCGGCGATCATTCCGCAATAAAGAAACGCGGCCCCAGCCAACAAGCCTGCCACGGCCATGCCCGCGCGCCCCCAGCGAGGACCGATTCGACGACAAAGATCGTCGGCGATCCAGCCGCCGGCGAACATACCGACTGCCATCGCCACGTTGGGCAGCATGGCGTAGAAGCGGCTCTCCTTCGGGCCCACTTTGAGCACTTCGCTGAAGTAATACTGCGTCCAATGGAAAAACACGTATTGAACATATCCGGCCAACCCGTAGCTCACGGTCAATAACATCAAGCTGCGATTGAAAAGCAGCAAATGCCAGCGCGGCGGAGATGTGGGCGGTTGCGTCACGATCGAATTCGGCGCCCAACCAGAATCCGAATGCGACGCGATCAATCGCAATTCGGCGGCGTTCACGCCCCTGTGTTCGGCCGGACTGCTGCGCGCGTAGAAGATCCAGGCCGCGGTAACCGTCAGCGTGATCAGTCCGGAAATCATGAAGGCCTGCTTCCAACCGAACCGGTCCATCAGCGCGCCGAAGATGTAAAACGTGCCTGCAGCGCCCAGTAGCGCGGCTGCCGTCACCAGGCCATTCGCCAAAGCGCGATTGTTCGGCGGCAGCCACGCGGAGATTGTGCGTGCCGACGCCGGAAACATCGGCACGCTGAACAAGCCGGTCAATCCGCGAATGACCATTAGCGACGTCATCACCATCGCCGGCAAGGCCAGCAAGCCAACAACCCCGGTCAGCATCACACAGACACCCGCGCCGACGCCCATCGCCGCGAGCGCAAACTTGGCGCCATACCGATCGATCAACCAGCCACCGGGGATCATGGCCAACGCATAGATGAACAGATAGGACGAATAGACTCTCCCCATCTGCAACGTGCTGAGATCGAACTCCTTCATCAATTGTTCCGCCCCGGCGACGGTGAAACTCATGCGATTGAACAGGCAGAGAAACGCCGCGGCCATCAGCAGGGCGACGATGCGCCAGCGGACCGTGGTGGCAGGCGCGCTGGTAGAAATCGGGGATTCGGCCGTAAGTTTTTCGTGCATGACGGCAGATTCTAGCCCGCATAGTCCGGCAAAGCTATGAAGGGCGAAACTGGTATTGAGTGGCGGGAAGCGCACGGAGTTGGTAGGCTTTTAGAACCTGCCCTCGTTCCCTACCGCATCCTTCTTGACCCTGCCCACGCCCACTCCGCCTGAAGTGCTTCGCATGCAGCGACGTGAGTTTCTTCGTTTTGGTCTAACCGGCCTCGGCAGCCTTTCGCTCCCTGGCTTGATGCGGTTGCGCGCCCAAGGGGCCAGCGAAGCGCCACGGCAGCGCACGGCGCTCATTTTGGTCTGGCTGCGAGGCGGAGCAAGCCATCTGGAGACGTACGATCCGAAGCCGAAAGCTTCGAGCGATTTTCGTGGACCGTTCGGAGTGATCGATACTTGCGTCCCCGGCTTGCAGTTGGGCGAGTTACTGCCGAAGCACGCGGCGATGGCCGATCGGTTTTCGATCTTGCGATCGATGGCTCACACCGGCGGCGGACATCCGGCCGGCTCGTTGCAACTGCTGACCGGCGACCCGGCGGCGGCGGATAAGCCCAAGCCGGAGTTTCCGGACTTGATGACCGTGGCGAATTATCTGCGGTTCGATCCGGCGCGAAAGATCCCCAACTACGTGGGCGTCAACGGAGTATCGACTTACGACGGGTTCGAGATCGCCGGCTCAGCCTACTTGGGGACGAAGTACGAACCGTTCCGCGTGACGGGCGATCCGAGCACGCCGAATTTCGAAGTCCCCAATATCGGGCTCAAGTCCGCGGACGAAGCGCAACATTTGCGCAAGCGGATCGAATTGCGAGAGTCGTTCGATCGACTGCGGCGGCAAGTCGACCGTTCGGGGAGCATGCAGGCGATTGATTCGTTCGAGGCACAGGCCCTGAATCTGTTAACCAGTCCCGAAGCTCAGCGCGCGTTCGATTTGCGGCAAGAAGATCCGCGCTCACGC
Organism: Pirellulales bacterium; assembly: GCA_036493275.1. Classification (GTDB taxonomy): domain Bacteria; phylum Planctomycetota; class Planctomycetia; order Pirellulales; family JACPPG01; genus JACPPG01. The sequence goes on along the minus strand of DASXPZ010000507.1, from coordinate 2,221 downwards.
GATCGCTACGGTCGCAACGCCTGGGGACAGCAATGCCTGATGGCGCGGCGGCTGGTCGAGGCGGGCGTCGAATTGATCACGACCACGTTCGACGGACCACTCTGCGGCCGAGTCGCCAATTGGGACGACCATGGAGTGAATCATCATGTCTTCAACGCGCTGGCGCATCGGCTGCCAGTCTTCGACCAGGCGGTGACGGCGCTGATCCAGGACATCTATGAGCGCGGACTCGACAAGCGAGTGCTGGTCGTAGTCACGGGAGAGTTCGGCCGCACGCCGCGAATTTCTTATAACCCCAGCAGCGGCGGCGGAGTCGCCAGTGGCGCACTCGGCGTCATGCAGCCAGGCCGGGACCACTGGCCGGCTGCGAATAGCATGCTGTTTGCAGGGGGCGGCATTCGCACGGGCCAGGTGATTGGCGCCACCGATCGTCGCGGCGAGGAAGTCGTCGAGCGCCGCATGGGCACGGGCGATTTTCTGGCCACGATCTATCGCCACTTGGGAATCGACGCCGAACGGATCGCGATCCCCAACTTCACCGGCCGACCAATCCCGATTTTGCGCGAAGGCCAACCAATCCGCGAGTTACAAGCTACCGCGTGATTTGATGTGGGACCCGATCGGGCTACTCTGCGAATTGGGGCTCCGAGGAAAGTGCGATACAGGTTCAGAAATCGCTTTAGACGTTGCATGCCGCCCGCGCTGCTCCCTCCTCCCAACCCTCTCGGCGGGAGAGGGGAAAAAGACGTTAGCCGCGAACGGATTCTACGCCGCCGAGCGCCGCGCGGCGCACCTCTTCATCGGCTGCCGCTTCGAAGCGAGCAAAGTTCTTCTGAAACAGCGTGATCAGCTTCTCCGCCGTCTGCTGATAGGCGGCTTTGTCAGCCCAAGTGTTTTGCGGCAACAGAATTGCTGTTGGGACTCCCGAGCAGCGTTCCGGGACTTCCAGACCGAACTGCGGATCAATCACGGTTGGCGCATCGGCCAACTCGCCCGAATGGATGGCGTCGATGATCGCGCGGGTGTAGGACAGCTTGATTCGCGAGCCCGCGCCGTAGGCGCCGCCAGACCAGCCGGTGTTCACCAGCCAGGCTTGGGCGCGGTTCGCGCGAATTCGCTCCGCCAGCAGTTTGGCGTACTTCGTCGGATGCCAAACCATGAACGCCGCGCCAAAACAGGCGGAAAACGTCGCCTTGGGCTCGGTAACGCCATCTTCCGTCCCAGCGATCTTGGCCGTGTATCCGCTCAGAAAGTGATACATCGCCTGCGCGGTCGAAAGCTTGCTGACCGGCGGCAAGACGCCGAACGCGTCGGCCGTCAGAAAAATAATGTTCGTCGGATGTGGCCCCACGCACGGAACCTTGGCGTTCGCAATGAACTCAATCGGGTAGCTTGCGCGGGTGTTCTCGGTCAGGCTGTCGTCGTCGTAATCGGGCTCGCGCGTCACCGGATCGAACGCTACGTTCTCCAGCACCGAGCCGAACCGGATGGCGTCGTAGATCTCGGGCTCTTGCCGCCGGGAAAGATGGATGCACTTGGCGTAGCAGCCCCCTTCAATGTTGAAAATCCCTTCGTCGGTCCAGCAATGTTCGTCGTCACCGATCAACCGGCGGCGCGGATCGGCCGAGAGGGTCGTTTTGCCCGTGCCAGAGAGGCCGAAGAACAGAGAAACGTCTCCTTCGGTTCCTTCGTTGGCCGAGCAATGCATCGACAGGACGCCCCGCAAGGGCATCAGGTAGTTCATGATGGTGAACACGCCTTTTTTCATTTCGCCGGCGTATTCGGTCCCCAGGATCACGACTTCGCCGCGTTCGAAGCTGATGTCAATGCTGGTCCGCGACGTCATGTGCGTCGTGAGCACATTCGCCGGAAACTCGCCGGCGTTGTAGATCACGAAATCCGGCGCGCCGAACGAAGCCAGTTCTTCCGGCGTGGGCCGAATCAGCATGTTGTGCATGAACAAGGCGTGATACGGCCGCGCGCAGATCACGCGCACCTTGACCCGGTAGCGCGGGTCCCAGCCGGCAAAGCCATCGACCACGTAGACCGGCTTGCGGGTGTCGAGATAATCGATCGATCGCCGATGGTTGATCAGAAACGTGTGCTCGTCGAGCGGGATATTGATCTCGCCCCAGTCGACGTTGGGCGAGCTGTTCGGATGATTGACGATCCGCTTGTCCTTGGGACTGCGGCCGGTCTTGGCGCCCGACGACGAGCGAAG
>DASXPZ010000506.1:0-5916 GCA_036493275.1 Pirellulales bacterium | reverse complement strand
TCGATGATCATTTCCGCCACCATTCTGGGGCGAGTCTGGCTGGGCGAAGGGGTCACGCCGCGCTCGGCTCTGGCGCTGTCGATCCTGATCACGTCGATCACCGTGCTGAGCGTGGGCGCCGAACGCGCGCCGGAAGAGGCGGAGACCACCATAGCGACCCCATCAGCCGAGCCCGCCGTGCATGTTGGCATCGTGCTCACGGCCGCTTGCGGCGCGGGAATCGCCTATGCCTTTCTGAATGTCTTGATTCGCAAGTTGGTCACCGGCACGTTTGCGATGCCCTTTGTGCTGGCCATCGTCAGCAGCGTGGGGGTGATCAGCCTGGGACTGGCGAGCATCGCCAAGATCGGCTGGGTAGGGATCGAGCAGACTTCGATGTCGGACATTGGCGTGATGTTCGTCGCCGGTTCGTTCAACGCGATGGCGTTTTTGGCGCTTACGAAGGCGCTGCAACTCGTTTCGCTGGTGCAAGTCAACGCCGTCAGCGCATCGCAATCAGCCCTGGCGGCGATCGCCGGCGTGGCTCTGTTTCATGAGGCGCCAACTGTGAGCCTGATGTTGGGCGTCCTGCTGACGGTGCTCGGCCTGACGCTGGTGGACCGCGGCCGAAAAATTCATACGGTAGGCACGTCGGCGGACCCAGAGTCGGTCGATGAATCGCCCGCCGCGCCGATGGAAGAAGGCGTGGCCATTCCGCCCGTTCAGCTTCCGGGGGCTTCGCGTTTTCCGCGCGAACCGACCAGCAGATAGATCGCCGGCAGAATTACCAGCGTCATCAACGTGCTGGAGATCACGCCCCCGATCACCACAGTGGCCAGCGGACGTTGCACCTCGGCGCCGGTTCCGGTGCTGGTGGCCATGGGGATGAAGCCAACGCTCGCCACAAGCGCGGTCATGATAATCGTCCGCAAGCAACTGAGCGCCGCTTCTTCGATCGCTTGCCGCGTCGGCGCCCCTTGCGCCAATAATTCTCGCAGCGCCGAGACGAGCACCATGCTATTCAGCACGGACACGCCCGAGAGCGTGATGAAACCGACGGCGGCGGAAATCGAAATCGGCATTTCGCGCAGTCCGAGCGCCAAGATTCCGCCAACACAGGCAAACGGCACGCTGGCAAACACAATCAACGTGTCCCGAATGTTGCGATACGTGAAGAACAACAGACCGACGATCATCGAAAGCGCGATTGGGACGACGATCGACAAGCGTGTCTTGGCGCGCTGCAGATTCTCGAACTGGCCACCCCAGTCGATCGTAAAACCTTCCGGCAGCTTTACTTGTTCCGCGATTCTTTGCTGCGCGTCGGCGACGAAGCTGCCGACGTCACGACCGCGCACATTGCACTGGATCGTGATGCGCCGTTTGGTCGCCTCGTGAGAGATTGCCTTGGGGCCCTCGATCGGGTTCACGTCGGCCAGGCGAGTCAAGGGAATCCGCTCGCCGGCCGGGGTTGAAATCATAATACCTTCGATCGTTTCGGGGTCTTTGCGCAGTGCTTCCGGCAGCCGAGCGGCGAGGGGAAACCGCAACTGTCCTTCGGTTATATCCCCCAGTTCGATCCCGCCGATGCTTTCGACGATGTCCAGCACGCGCCGCGCGGGGACGCCATACCGGGCGATCTGATCCTGGCGAATCTTGATTTGCAGCACGGGCTGTCCGTCGATCTGTTCTGTGGCCAGGTCGACGCAACCCGGAACTTCGCGGAGCGTCGCTTCCAGCTTCTTTCCGGTTTCGACGAGGGTCTTGAAATCTTTGCCGAACAGTTTGATGGCGACGTCGGAGCGGACGCCGGAAATCATCTCGTTGATGCGTTGCTCGATCGGCTGAGTGAACCAGTTGATCTCACCGAGGAAGGGGTGCATCTCCTCCTCCATCAGCTCGACGAGATCGGATTGCGTGACGACTCTCTCGCGCCAACGGCTGCGCGGTTGAAGTGAAATAAAAATGTCGGTTTGCTCGACGCCGCTGGCGTCGGTGGCCACCTCGGGCGCGCCGACGCGGCTCCAAACGTGCGAGACTTCCTGGGAGAACTTTTCGAGCAGCATTCGCTCGATCAACGTATTGACGCGCACCGATTCTTCCAGGCTGTTTCCGGGCGGGCGCACAACGCCGATCACGATCGCGCCTTCCGAAAGGCGCGGGACGAATTCGGAGCCAAACGTCAGCGCGAGCGCCGTCGCGGCCATCAGCGCCACCGCGCTCAGCGCCACCACCAGGTAACGAAACGTCAGGCAGACTCGCAAGATCGGCGTATAGATTTGCCGCGCCAGCCGAACCAAAAGCACTTCGCGTTCTTCGAGCTTCTTCGTCAGCACCAGGCTGGCCAGCACCGGCATCAACGTCAATGACAGAATCAGCGAGCCCGCCAGGACAAAGATCACCGTCAGCGCCATCGGCCGGAACATTTTGCCTTCGACCCCCTGCAACGACAGGATCGGCAGGTAGACTATCATGATGATCAATTGGCCGAAGACGGTTGGCGTGCGAACCTCGACCGCAGCGTCACGAATGATCTCCAACCGCTCCTCGCCGCTCGTGGGGCCGTGATGAGCCAATCGCTTGATCACGTTTTCGACGACGACGACCGAGCTATCGACGACGATCCCGAAGTCGATCGCCCCCAAGCTCAACAGCGTGCCGGCGATCCCGGCGGCAAACATACCGCAAAATCCGAACAGCATCGCCATGGGAATCGCAATCGCCACGATCAGCCCGGCGCGCAAGTCGCCGAGAAACAGGTACAACAGAATGACGACCAGCGTGGCCCCTGAAAATAGATTTTCTCGCACCGTCAGGATCACCTGATCGACCAGTTCCGTGCGCACGTAGACCGGCTCGATCTGCACGCCGGAAGGGAGTTGCTCTTTGACTTCCTCCAGCTTCTCGGCCATCCGGCGCGTGACGGCATAGCTGTTTTCGCCCATCAGCATGAAGCAAAGACCGAGCATCGCCTCGCCTTCGCCATTGGCCGTAACCAGGCCGCGGCGGATTTCATGTCCGATGGTGACTTCGGCGACGTCCTTGACGCGGATCGGCACTCCTTCTTTTGCCGTGACGACGATGTCGCCGATCTCTTCGACGGTGCTCGTTCGTCCCACGCCATGCACCAGCAGCATATCGCCCGAGCGATTGATGCTGCCGCCGCCGACATTGAGGTTGTTGTGGCGGACGGCTTCCATTACGCTTTCGAAGGTCAGGTCGTACTCGATCAGCTTCGTGGGGTCGATCCGCACCTGGTATTGCTTTTTGAAGCCGCCCCAGGAATTGATTTCGGCCGTCCCTGGCACGGGCCGCATGATCGGCTTGACGACCCAATCGTGGATCGTACGTAATTCGGTCAAGTCTTTCCCGTCGCCGAAGACGCGATATTGCAGCACTTCGCCCAAGCCGGTCGAGACGGGTCCCATTTGCGGCCGATCGATGCCGACCGGCATTTGGACCTGGCCGAGCTTCTCATTGATCAACTGCCGCGCGAAGTAGATATCCGTGCCATCGGCAAATGTCACCACCACCTGCGACAAGCCGAATAGCGACACCGAGCGCAATTGCTCCAGCCCCTTCATGCCGCTGATCAACGCCTGCTCGATCGGGATCGTGATCTGCAATTCAACTTCGGTGGGCACCAGCGACGGCGCGACCGTGTTGATCTGCACTTGCACCGGCGTGGTGTCCGGAAAGGCGTCGATATTCAACTGCGTGAGCGAAAAGACGCCGGCGCCGACGACGACCAGCGCCAACAGCAACACCGTCGCGCGGTTGCGCAACGACCAATCGATCAGCCAGGCAAGCATGTCGCGCCTTTACATCTTGCCCACAAGAAAGTCCCACACTCTCTCGCCGCGGCGGACGGACCGCGGTGAAAGTCAGGTTGTTGATTCATCGCCGGCGGCTCTTACTTGGTGCTCGAAACCATCCGATTGCGGATGATCTCCGACTTCAATAGATGGCTCCCGGCGGTGGCGATTCGCTCGCCCGGCTTCAGGCCGTGGACGATTTCAACTCCCTCCGTGTCCGTTACGCCGATCTGCACTGGCCGCGATTCGAACGTTGTGTCGTTCAATTGCACGAAGACGACCGGGTGATTGGTCTCCCATTGCAGCGCTTCGTGCGGCACAACGGTGGCGGTTTGCGTCTCGCGAACACGAATCCGTCCGGTGCCAAACGCGTTGGCGCGCAGCAGGCGTTGCTCGTGATCGCTTGGTTCTGCGTTTTCGACCAGCGGATTCAGCACGTCTGCCCGCACGGGAACAGTGCGAGTCTTCTCGTCGACTTCGGTGCTGATCCAGGCGATTTTGCTGTGAATCTCGCCGGTAGCGGTATCGGTGACGAACACGATCGGCTGACCGAGCGTGATGTGGGCCGCGTCCTCTCGACGGACGTCGAGCTGAATCCACATCCGGCTGGTGTCGGCAACGGTGAACCGAGGCGCCTCGGGCGAGACCATTTCACCCAGCGAAACGTCATGTCCGATCACCACGCCGTCGAACGGCGCCACCAACGGCGCCAGGCTGGCGGTGGTGGTGGCGGGGTCGAGCGAGCGCGTGATCGATTCCGGCAGCCCCAGGAACTGCACGCGGCGGCTCAATTCGTCTTCGGGCACGGCGGCCAGGTCTTCCGTCCGCACCGGCAGCCCCAGGTTGACCAACGTCTGTTGCGCGTTGGTTAGTCGGATTTGCGCTTCGCGCACCTCGGCTTGGGCCTCCATCAATTGGCGATACGGAATCACGCTCTCGCGCGTCTTGAGTTGTTCTGCAATCTCTCTCTTCAGCCGGAAGAAGACGAGCGCCTGCAAGAAATCGGCTTTGCTTTTGCCGACGTCAACGGCCTCGATGATCGCCAGAACGTCTCCTTTATGGAACGACTGGCCGAGTTGCTTTTCAATCCGCCAGACGGTGCCGGCCACGCGCGCAGAAAGCTGCGCGACCAGCGTCTGGTTGTAGGTGATGCTGCCGTTGGCGGTGATCTCTTGTTCGAGCGGTTGTTGTCCGACGAGCTCGGTCTCGACGCCCGAGGCGCGGACGTCTTTGGCGGAGTGGAATTTGACCTGCGCTCCCCCGGTCCCCGGCGCCTCGGGAACCGAGACCGGCGCCGCCGGCTCGTCCGGAAGCTCTGGCCGCATGGCCGTGTGCTCGATGCGCGGAGCGTGTTGACTTCCGCTCAAACCGTCGTCGTGGTGGAACGACCAATGATTCAAATGGCCCCAGGTTGCTAGCGAGACAAGGCAAGCCAGCGGAGCCGCAGATACCAAAATCGGTTTTGCCACCGGCCAAACGCGGTTAGTCGGCAAAACGCCCAAGAGTTGCTGTCGCATGTGAAGAGAATTCCAACGCAACCAATCTCTGCCGCTGCGGCAATAGGTTGCAAGTCGAAGCCCGGATTCACCAGGGCTCCAAAAATACTTGCGACAGCGGAGGCGTGCGATTGCGTGGACTGCTGAAAACCGGTCGCAGGCTTGGGCGGCGGAGCGAACCGGAAAGGCAGGAAAACTGACTCAGCAGGTTAAGTTATCGTAAGAACGCACACACTACCTGTCAATATAGTTAGGAATTTTGCCGTGTCGGACCAGTATACCATTCGGCATAAGCAATGTGGCGCCAAGGATTTATCGTTGGATTATTGGGGCGAGACGCGACCGAACACCCCCCCGTGTAAGCGGACCGCCTCCAAAACGAAGTAAGAATCCTTCATGTTCTCCCCCAAGATCTGCTTTTCTCGGGCGAACTAATATTCGCGGCCGGATGTTCCGCCGCGATCCGTGCGCCATGGTCTGACGCGTGACTCAGCGCCGCACGACCAGGCGCTGGTTGCGTCATCCCCCCAGTTGCAGGGGTTTTGCGATTCGAGTCGAGCCCGCAAAAAGCAATTCGTTGGCTCAAAGAAAAAGGGAGATGTCCCCATGATCAAGAAGGCGTTACT
>DASXPZ010000505.1:0-4501 GCA_036493275.1 Pirellulales bacterium | reverse complement strand
GTCGATGGCGACGTCGCGCACTGCGAGAGCTACTTCTTCGGAATCCATCGGCGCCAGGAAAAGGACGGCGCCACGGCCGATCTGGTGTTCGCCGGCAGGTACGCCGACCGCTTCGAGCGCCGCGCCGGAGAGTGGAAGATTGCCCATCGCCAGGTGGTCTTCGATCGTAGCCGGATCGACAAAGTCGAAAAGGCCTTTTCAACCGACGGCTTCGTGTGCGGCAAACGCTCGCGCGAAGACCCGGCCTACCGGCGTTGACGCAAGCGCCAGGTGACGCGAGCGACAGGCGCATGAGCCGCTGGCGGCGCTCGCTCGCCGTGTATAGCGATCGGCGCGTGCTGCTGATCCTGCCGCTCGGCTTCGCCAGTGGGCTGCCGCTGCTGCTGACGTTTTCGACCCTTTCGGCATGGCTCGCCACCGCCGGCGTGAGCCGCGCCGCGATCGGCGCCTTCGCCCTGGTCGGCACACCCTACGCATTCAAGTTCCTGTGGTCGCCGCTGATCGATCGATTGCCGCCGCCGCTGCCGCTGGGCCGCCGGCGCGGATGGGGCCTCACGATCCAGATTGCGCTGGTCGCCGCGATGCTAGCGCTGGGCTTGTGCGACCCCCGCAGCCGGCTCACCACGATGGCCGGGTTGGCTCTGCTGGTGGCGTTTCTCTCCGCCAGTCAGGACATCGTGATCGACGCGTGGCGGGTCGAAATCCTTGCGCCCGAACAGCAGGGGCCGGGCGCCGGCATGATCCAGACCGGCTACCGCGTGGCGATGCTGGTTGCGGGCGCCGGGGCGCTCATGATCGCCGCGCACGCGGGATGGTTCGCGGCCTACGCCACGATGGCCGCGCTGATGAGTATCGGGATGCTCGTGTTCCTGTTCGGCCCGGAGCCGGCGCCGCCGCCTGAGACCGCGAATCGCAGCCGCGGCGGACTGGAAGCGCTTCGCCAGTGGCTGGCGACCGCGGTGGTCGGGCCCTTCGCCGATTTCATGCGGCGCCCGGGATGGCTCGCGATACTCATCTTCGTGCTGGGTTACAAGTTGGGAGAAGCGATGGCGGGCGTGATGGCGATGCCGCTGTACGTCGCGCTCGGCTTCTCGTTGACCGAGATCGCGGCGATTTCCAAGCTGGTCGGATTCGTCGCGACCATCATCGGAGCGCTTGCCGGCGGTCTGCTGACCGTGCGGCTCGGGATCGTGCGCGCGCTGATTGTGTGCGGCGTGCTCCAATCGGCGGGCAATCTGTTCTACGTGCTGCAGGCGATAGGCGGCCATCGGCTGGACTACCTGGCGCTCTGCGTGGCGGCTGAAAACCTGACCGGTGCAATGGCCGGCGCGGCGCTGGTGGCGTACCTGTCGAGCCTGTGCTCACCCGCGTTCACCGCGACGCAATACGCGCTGCTCTCTTCGCTAGCGGCCGTGGGACGCACGCTGGTGGCGTCCTCGGGCGGCGTTCTGGCCGAGCGGCTGGGATGGGCGCCATTTTTTCTGCTCACGACGGTCGCAACTCTGCCAGCCCTTGTGCTGCTGCTCTGGATCTCTCGGCGTGACGCCGCGCAGCCAGATCGGCAAGCACGTCTGCCGGCCTCAATTCGGCCCTGAGAGCCGCCCGGCTTCCCGAACGGTCCTACCTGTTCTCTACAGGACGAATGAGTCGGTATCGGCATGGTCTTCCTCGCTGCGCTCGATGTACTGTGAATGAGTCGGGATCGACATAGGAATCGAGTTCCGGATTTGATCCAGCCAAACGGCGGCCCTTCCACTCGCCTTTGACCGCGTTCCGCTAGACCAACTTTCAAGTTGCAGCAAGCAAGGCCTGATGAGGGTCTTATGTATTTACCGATTTCTGTCGGAAGCGCCGTGGTAATCGTGCTCGTGCTCTGGCTAATCGGCGTGGTGTGACATTGGTGACGAAAGCCGCAGGCCGCAGGCCGGCGCGCGCGCCGGCGGAAGATAGTCGGTTGCAATAAATCGGAGGAGACATCTGCATGTTAGTTCTAGTCATAGTTTTGCTGCTGCTCTTCGGCGGCGGCGGATTTTATGGATACCGTGGCGGTTACTATGGAGGCAGAGGACTGGGTATAGGCGGCCTCTTGCTCATCATCCTGGTGGTCTTTCTGCTGATGGGTGGTGGTTTCGGACATGCCATGTATCTTCGGTAGTTGTTAATAGGCCGTGACATAACTGCCGATTTCGGCGGGCATGTTCCTGAGACACTAACCAAAGGGAGGACGATGCGATGAGCGGAACAAGCGACACCATCAAAGGCCGCGTGAAAGAAGCGGCCGGTGTGGTTACGGACGATCAGAAACTCAAGGACGACGGACGCATAGACCGGGCCACCGGCAAGGTTAAGAAGGTCATAGAACGCCTGATCGATGACGCGAAGAAATAAACAGGACCAGACGGATAGGAAGCACTTTAGTGTGACGAAGGTCGAGGCTCGCGCGATGATGGCAGGCTTTGACAGGCCGAGGCCGGGTCGCGCCCTTGCGCGAGTCATGATTGCAGCTGGACTGTTGCTTGCCGGATGCAGCGCCGGAGCCTCTCCGTCTGGCCCGTCGCAAGTTTCGGCGAAACCGGTGAGCTACGTTCAGCGGCGTCACTCATCGAGTGCCGCGCCCGCTCCGCAAAAGCCGTCGGGGACGGTTACGGTCTCGAAATATAGCAGCGGGTTGGCGGGCAATTGCACCAGCAATGGCGAGCGCTACAACCCCAACGGACTCACCGCGGCGTCCCGCACACTGCCGATGGGTTCGACGGTCAAGGTGACGAACGTCAAGAACGGCAGCTCCGTCAAAGTTCGAATCAACGACCGCGGCCCGTACGTTCGAGGCCGGAGCCTTGATGTCTCAACCCGCGCCACTCACGAGATTGGTCTGGGGGACAAGGGTCTGGCAAATGTGAAGATTACGCCCCAGCAAACTTCGGCAGTTGCGGCCGCGCCTGCCCATTGCGACTGACAGCGCTTCGTCCAAATAGCTCGTTCTAGGTGACGACCGCTGACTATCGACCTGGTCAAAGCCGTCTAGTTCGAGAAGAGTGACTTCTTCGAGGTAAGCTTTTGCAATCCGACGTTTGTTTCTAGTAACCCGGCCTTCACGAATACCCCGACATCGAGGCTCGGTGAAGCGAGTTCGGCTGCTATCTCGATCTCATTGACGCGCACAATCAAGTGCCGGCCTTGGCGAATGACCATGTGCTCGCTCTCCAACTGCGCCAGATGCTCAGTGACCCGGGGCCGCGACGCGCCGACCAGGTCGGCGAGATCCTGGTGGCTGAAAGACGCCCCTAAAAGCATTCCGCGCGACTCTTTAGATTCCGAAATCGGAGGCCAGTTCGAGCAGCGTGATCGTGATGCGCTCGTGCAAGCCGAGGCTGAGAAAACTGGAACTGCGCAGCAACAGCCGATACCACTGTTGCAAATCGTTCTGGTGAAATTTCTTTTGCGCCAACTCGGAGTGATGGAGCGTGATGCCGTTGAAATCTGTCCAACCAACAGTTCCGACTCGGCAGTCGTTATAGGCCTCGCAGCGCAAATCGAAACGGTTAAATGGCAGCGACGGAAACTCGGGGATCGGACCTGGCGGAAGGAGCGCGATGGTCACGCGCTCGCCGCGTGCGCTCTGGCAGGTGATTCGCGCGATACCTTTTAATAGTATGTGAGCGTCGGTTGCGAGAGCTGCTGCACGAAGAATTATCTGAGGCCGTTTGAAATTAGCGAGCGCAAGTTTGCCGGCCAAGGATCCCAACTCTGAGGCGGACAGCCAAGACAGAGCCTTGAGGCGGGTCAGTTTTTCGAAGTCACTGTCTGGTTGGTTTCGGGTTCCATTCAAGATTGCACCTTTTTACCGTATGGCCTGACTGTATGCCGCGCATGGTGCTTTAGCAAACAAGATGTCATGCAGGGAACAAAACAGCCGTTCCTCAAAGGACTTTTTACAACCCTGGCCCGACCCAAACAAGATCGAACGGCCGCCGCAAAGCTATAAAAGCGATGTGTTCGAGTCGACCGGTGTTTGCGGGATGACGAGGGGCGGGCGAGAAAGCTTTCCAGCCGATCGGGCTTGATAATCAATCGGAAAGCCCGTTCACTTCGCGCTGAGCGGTCAGAAAATGTTCAAATGGCCTAGTAATCGGAACCCTGACACCTTTTAGCGCACGTATCGCGTTTACTCTAAAAACGACTTCTGCTGAGCACAGCGTTCGGTTCGACCCGCTTGGTGCTTCACGTGACGAATCAGCGACGCCTCACGATAGCTAAAAAGTCCGCTCCAAAATACAGTAGGTATTCGACGGCCTAGTTGGAGTGGCCAAGAGGACACTTCCTCCTCGAGATTAAATCCAATTGTGGCTGTCTCGATCTGTCCGTCTGCCGCGCGGCGCCCGCCGTCAGGCGATTGGTGAGCAGGCGGGCATCCGGGAGCTCCCCCCTCCTTGGGTGCCCGCCCAAAGTCTGCATGACGCCGATTAGTAGCAACTTGTATCGAGAGAGGTAACAAAGATGA
>DASXPZ010000504.1:0-4253 GCA_036493275.1 Pirellulales bacterium | reverse complement strand
CACGCGCTCCACGACCCTCTTCCATTTCGTCGGGTCGAGCACCGGGTAGTCGAGCGAGATCGCAAATATCTGATTCGGGCGCAGCGCGGCGTCGTCCCCCTGGTCGCCGTCGACGACGTCGAACAGGCAGTCGCGCGCTGGATTCCAAAAGCGGCGATTGAAGGCGACCTGCGCGCGATCGGCGTGTTCGGTCCATGTCGAAGCGATCGACGCGTTGCCCGCCGCGCGCTGCCATTCTGCCAGCAAACAGAGGGCGTTGTGCCACAAGGCATTGAGCTCGACCGCTTTTCCGCGGCGTGGCGTGACCACCCAATCGCCCACTTTGGCGTCCATCCAGGTGAGTTGAAAGCCTTCCTCTCCCTGCGTGAGTAGGCCGTCACTCGGATCGACGTGAATCCCAAACCGGGTCCCTTGCAAATGGCGATCGGCAATCTCCTGAAGCGCCGGCAGCACGACCTGCAACGTCTGACGGTCATTCGTCGCCGCTAAATACCGCGCCAGCGCGTGAAAATACCAGAGTGATGCGTCGGCCGTATGATAAACGGCCTCGGTGCTTCCCTCCGGAAAGTGGTTGGGAATCAAGCCGTCTTTGACATATCGCGCAAACGTCCGAAGCAAATAGCCGGCTTCGGCTTGGCGGCCAGTCACGAGCGTCAGGCCTTCCAACGAGATCATTGTGTCTCGGCCCCAATCCGTGAACCAGTGATAGCCGGCGATCACAGTGCGGGCATGATCTCCCGACGCGTGCGCTACGGCGCTGTCCGCGACGCGCGTGTTCGGGCGGATGATGAATTGATCGGCGGCCAACACTAGTTGCGCGGCAAAACCCTCCTTGGCCGCTACGTCAGCCTGTTCGATCAATTTCTCGCGGCGTTGCAGTTCCGCCTGGAACGTCGAAGTGGGATCGGCGGCCAAAATCGAGTCCCACTCTTCCGTCGAAGTCGTTAGCGTCACCACCTGGCCCGGCGCTAAGTCCACTTCGAAATAACCAGGGCTCCACATCGTGCCGCTGTAGTCGTAACCTCGCGCGCGCTCGATTTCATAGTCAACCGGGACGCGACGCCCGCCGTCGTGCACAAAACACACCTCCTGGCCCGCCACGCGTAAGCGGATCGGAGAAGAATGTTCCGGGAGAAGCTGCACCTTGTCGCCAGTAATCTGGACAGGGCAGGCCGGGTCTTGCTCTGGTTCCACCTTTCCCTCGTGCGACCTGAATTGAAACGACGGGCGTAATTGCAAACGCACGGGAGCGGCCGCGGGATCTGTGCGATAAATGACATGCACCGTGTTTTGCATGTGCGGCATTACGATGCGCTTTTCGATATCGATCGCGTCGGCGCGGTAGTGCCACGTCGGCAGGCTATTCTCCAGACGAAACTCGGACAGCGTGTCGCTTTTGCTAAAATCGTCAGCTAACACGTCGCTTCGAGCATGCCCTCCCAGGCGATGGGACCTTCCATCGGAGGTCTTGCACGTTTCCGCCAAGTGATGCATCGCCATGAAGCGTCCGTAAGGGGCTGGCAAGGCCGCTATCAACAGTCCATGAAAGCGCCGAGTGCAGGCGCCGCTGATGGTTCCCGACGCGTAGCCCCCCAGGCCGTTCGTGACGAGCCATTCGCGTGTCAACAACAGTCGGCGATCACGATTGGCCAGACCTGCCCAAGGCATGCGGTGAAGTGTGGCGAGGCTCACGGCGCAGCCTCCTCGGGGCGACCGGCGTCGCTCTCGGGCGCCAGCGGCGCGCTTTGCAGGACGAATGTCGTCTGGCCGGGTAGCCGCCAACCGTCCGCCAATTGCACTTCCGCCGTGCCCGACCCACCATACTTCGGATGACTGCTGCTCCACAGCAATTGCCACCCGGTCTCGGCCGGCGGAGCGCAGACTGGATCTCCAAGCGGACACAGTCGCCAATCTCGCCCGAAATTCACCACCACCAGGCGGTCTCCCGCGGTCTCTCCGTAATAGCGAACCGCCAGGACATCGGGCGTCAGCACCGCGGCGTCGAGTTGGCACGCATGGTGTCGACGGAAGACCGCGTCGTCGCGCCGAAGTTTCAACAGATCCTTATGCAAGTCGTAGATCGCGTGATTCGTCTGCCGCTCCTTGAGATTCAAACGACAGCGCTCGAAGACCGACCGATCACAAGGAGGCGACAAAGCCGCGCGCCCTTCGGGAGTCGCCACGGCAGGAAATTGAGATAAGAACGCGGCCCGCCCGTCTGCGACCAGTTGGCGCTGGTCCTCCGGATGATCCGCAAAGAACAAGAACGGACTGCTGGCGGCGAACTCCTGGCCTTGAAAAAACAGCGGTGTTTGAGGTGACAGGAGCCACAGCGCCGTCATGGCGCGCAAGCGTCCCGGTGAGGTCAGCCGGTCGAGCCGCTCCCCGGTCAACGAGTTCGCCACCTGATCATGATTTTGCAGGTAGTGGACGAAGGCGTCGGCCTTCAGATCGCGGGCCGGCGTCCCGCGCGGTTTTTGCTGCCATCGAGACCATTGCCCCTGATAGATAAAGCCATGCCGAACACTGGCCACCAGCTCGGCGGTCGACCCGAGAAAATCGGAATAGTAGGCGGGATTCGAATCGGTCAATCGAACGCGGGCAGAATGATGGAAGTCGTCGTTGCAAATCCAGTCGCAACCGTGGCCTCCGGCTTCGATCGGACGCACGATCCGCGCGTGCTGCGGTTCGTTCTCGGCAGATAAGACAATGTTCCGGCCGTGAGCGGCGTCTCTGGCGGCCAGGACGATATCCGTAAACACGTGTCGCGACGAATGGTCATGAATCGCCTGCGTCGCGTCGAATCGGAAGCCATCCAGATGAAACTCCTCTATCCAGTATCGGGCGTTCGACGTGAAATACTCTCGAACCGCGGCGGAACTAGGGCCGTCGAAATTGGGCGTGCAGCCCCATTCGCACTCGTGACAGGCCGAAGCGTAATCGTCGGAGTATTGCGATAAGTGATTCTCGACAGCGCCCCAGTGGTTGTAGACCACGTCCAAAATGACGCCTAATCCGAGGCGATGCGCGGTATCAACAAAAGCGCGAAAATCGTCCGGGCGTCCGTAGAGACGAGTTGGCGCGTAAAGGCAGACACCGTCGTATCCCCAACCGAACTGGCCTGGAAAGTCCGCAACTGGCATCACCTGCAAGAGAGTCATCCCTGCCTCGGCTAATTCGGGCAGTTCGGCTGCAGCCGAGGCCCAGGTTCCGGCCGGCGTGAACGTGCCGATGTGGAGCTCATAAACTACCTGGCCAGTGCGCTGCACTCCGCGCCAATTCTGATCACTCCAAGCGAAAGCGCGCGGATCGATCAGCTCGGACAGTCCGGCCGGCCCATCTGGCTGGAATCGCGACCCCGGATCTCCCCACACGCGCGGGTCATCCTCAAAACGAAATCCGTAGCACGTCCCAGCTTTGAGCTGCGTGGTAGTGAGCGAGAAATAGCCGTTCGCCTCAGTACGCATGGCGAATGACGTTGGCAGGACCGGGGCGGCGTTTTTCTCGATGTTCGCCACGAGTTCGGCGCGTTTTCTCTTCGGCGCCCAGACTCGAAAGCTGGCAGCGCCACTTGGCAGTACCTCGGCCCCGATCGGCAGACAGCGACGATCCCCGCTCTCCTGCGGCGCCGAATCCTTGGCCTGATGATGTCGCTCACTTAGATTAGTCTGCCTATCCATGGTCGCGCCCTATCTTGAATGCTCGCTTGTCCGAGGCAGTCGCACTGCCGTATTTGTCAGAACATCACGCGTGGTCTGTAGAGTGCGCCAGGTCCGCCCCTCCGACGAGGACCGCCACCGGAAAATCGCCTAGCAAATCGGCCACTCGCGTTTTTGCAGACCAGTTTCGCTGCGCGCCGGTGAACACGTCGACGAAGGTCGACTCGTGGATCGGACCACCGACGGTGGTGTCCTCCCAGACCGATTCCGCAGTCGCCTGATTCCACCCCTGCCCGCTGATCTCTTTCCCCGCGAGCGTGAACCACAGCCTCGGCGCCAGCACAACGACCGAACGATTCGTTGGCGAAATGACCGCGCGAGAATAGGCGATCAGATGGTCCGACCGCTCGCCCGCGACGTCGAGTGGCACGTAGTCCATCTCATTCCATTGTTTGGCAAGTTGTGCCCGCATCCGCAGGAGCACCGAAGTAACGAACAGCTTAAGCCTGGGATCGTTCAGTTGCGACGCCAGCTCAATGGCTGTGTGCCGTTGCGCCGCAGGCGTCCGTGTCGAGTCCGTGAGCGCTTCGAGCA
>DASXPZ010000503.1:0-8281 GCA_036493275.1 Pirellulales bacterium | reverse complement strand
GCTCTCGCCGCGTGGACCTTTTTGGGCGCAGGCGGCGGATCGCGCTAAGCGGCTTACGCCAGAGATTCAAAAACGGCTTGAGGAGCTGAACAGCGAGTTGGCTGCGTTGCGGAACAAGCGTCCGCTCGAAGTTCCCCAGGCGGTGGCGTGCCAGGATGGCGGCCCGAAAGGAACCCGTCATGAAGGATTCCAAGACGCGCACGTATTCATTCGCGGCGACCACAAGAAACTGGGAAAGACCGTCCCGCGCGGTTTTCCCAAGGTGCTGGTAAACGACCCACCGCGGCCGATTACCGAGGGGAGCGGCCGGCTTCCATTGGCTGCGTGGATGACCAGTTCACAAAATCCGTTGCCGGCGCGGGTGATGGTCAATCGAATCTGGCAGCATCACTTCGGCAAGGGATTGGTCGCCACGCCCAACGATTTTGGCAAGCGCGGCGAACCGCCGACGCATCCTGAGTTGCTCGATTATCTGGCCGCGCGATTCGTCGAATCGGGCTGGTCGGTAAAATCAATGCATCGGCTCATCATGTTATCGGGCGTTTATCAGCAAAGCTGCCAGGGAAGCGTAGCGGGAGTAGCGCAAGATCCGGAGAACCGGCTCTTGGGGCACATGAACCGGCGAAGGCTCGACGCCGAGGCGATTCGCGACACGCTATTATTCGTTTCTGGTCGCCTGACAAGAGAGCATGGTGGGCCTCCGTTCTCGGACTTGGACGCGCCGCGCCGCACGCTCTATCTGCAATCGGCCCGGACCGGCGCCAATACGTCCGATTTCGGCCGGCTGTTCGATCGCGCCGATCCGAGCATGATCGTCGCCGAGCGAGGTCAGTCGGTCGTCGCGCCGCAGGCGCTCTTTTTTCTCAACGACCCATTCGTAAGCGGCGTGGCCAAAGCGCTGGCCGCGCGGATCGCGCGCGAGGCGCCGGCAGACGCCGAAAGCCGCGTCCGTTATCTCTATGCGCTTGCGCTGGGGCGACCGCCGACGAAGGCCGAGATCGAAGTCGGCGTGCAGATTCTGAACGCGGCCCCAGCCACGGGCGAGCCCAATCCGCTGGAACGCTATTGCCTGCTTCTGCTCTGCACGAACGAGCTCCTTTATATTGAATGATTCGAGAGGAATCACGAATATGGCGAGCCAACTTTTTCGCGCGGCGCTGAATCGGCGCCAGATGCTGCAACGGGCCGGGGCGGGATTCGGCTCCGTGGCGCTCGCGGCGCTGTTGGCAGACGAATCGCGCGCGGAGGCGCCTGTCACAAGCGGACCAGTCGCTGGCAGCTCGTTTGCCGGCGCATTGCAATCGCGCGAGCCGCATTTCACAGCGCGGGCGAAGCGAGTGATCTTTCTTTTCATGCCAGGCGGGCCGTCGCAAGTCGACACGTTCGATCCCAAGCCCCGCCTGACGCAAGACAACGGCAAACCTTCGCCCAAGCTTTACTTGGGCAAAACCCGTAATCTGCTGGCCTCGCCTTGGAAGTTCCAGAAGTATGGCCAGTCTGGGCTCGAAGTCAGCGAGCTTTTTCCGCAGGTCGCGACGCGCGTCGATCAACTGTGCATTCTCCGCGGTATGGTGGCTGACGACGTCAATCATCCCGGCGGCTGTCTGCAAATGAACACTGGCGAACGTGTCGCCACGCGGCCGAGCCTGGGCGCCTGGATCACCTACGGTCTTGGCACGGAGAACCAGAATCTCCCCGGTTTCGTCGCCATCGGACCCGGCCCGTTGATCGAGGGCGCCCGGCAGTACGGCGCGGCCTTCTTGCCGGCGGCGCACCAGGGCACGTTCGTCTCGGACCTGAAGAATCCGATTCGCAACTTAAAGAACAGTTTGGTAGGACACGAACGTCAGCGCCAAGAGCTCGACGCCTTGCGTCGACTGAACGAGCTGTATGGCGACGAGCGACTTGACGATAGTCGTCTGGCGGCGCGCATCGAGTCATTCGAGCTGGCGTATCGCATGCAGGCGCAGGCGCCCGAGGCCTTCGACATGACGCGCGAGACCGAACAAACCGAGCGGCGTTATGGCATCGATCGGAAGGAGACCGAAACATTCGGCCGGCAGTGTCTACTGGCAAGACGGCTCGTCGAACGGGGCGTGCGGTTCGTGCAGCTTTACCATACCACCGGCGGATTTCAGCCCTGGGATCAGCATAGCGACCTCAAGGGAGGGCATGAGAAAAACGCCCTGGCGACCGATCGGCCAATCGCCGGCCTGCTCGAAGACCTTCAACTCCGAGGGCTGCTGGACGAAACCTTGGTGATCTGGGGTGGGGAATTCGGACGCACGCCCGCGGCCGAGGGGACGAATGGTCGAGATCATCACCCATATGGTTTTACGATGTGGCTCGCCGGCGGCGGAGTTCGGGGCGGAATCACGCACGGCGAAACCGACGAGTTCGGCTGGGACGCGATCCAGGATCGAGTCCACATTCATGACCTCCACGCCACTATTCTGCACCTGTTGGGGCTCGATCACGAGCGACTGACCTATCGCCACGCGGGCCGCGATTTCCGCCTGACCGACGTCAGCGGAAACGTCGTAAGGCCGATTCTGGCCTAGCGCGAGCGACTATTGGCACGACGCTATCTTTACGGAACAGGCTTCTCAGGCGAAAGGTTCGTCCCAACCTTCTTCATCGTTGAAGTTGAAAGATCATACAAATAAATATCCCCAACCCCCGATCTCTTCGGTTCAACTAAAAACGTGAATTGCCCCGGATTAAATCCGAAACGAACGCCGCCAATATAACCTCCGAACTTTGTGCGCTGCTGCTTGTTAGATCCGTCAATCCCGCATGAAAATACATCGTATGCGAAATCCTTGTTTGGATCGTCCACATATACAAGAGTCATTTCATCGTACGATAAATCGCATGGACCAACTGACCGCAGACCCAACCGCAAAACACAGACAATGGAATGATCCTTCAGATCGACCTTGTAAAGGTGCGCCTGCGACTGTGGATCTTGCAAATCATCCGGATTACGTTCGGATGAAAAGTATAACGACCGGCCGTCTGAAGAAAATCGAATCGGTCTGTCAACGCATCGATCATTCGTCAATCGTCTTTCATGCTTTCCATCGATGTCTAAGATGACGAGCTCCGAGTCATGCAAGTTCCTCTCCTCCCGCGAAAAGCGACGAACTATAGCCAGTGATTTACCGTCCTTGGAGAATACCGGATTGTCTTCAGGAAACTGTGATTGTGTCAGCCGGCGCGCATTTCGGCCGTCGATATCGGAAATCCAAATAGCGGGCAGGCCATCAGAATTCTCACTCACGTACGCAATTTTCTTGCCAGTAGGATCAATGTCGGGAGTTCCCAAGTAAGTCTCTGATTTACGAATGACTTCGACGTGGCGTTCCTTAACCGACAGCGAGAGAAGGTAAAATGCATTGTCATTCGCTGATCCGCAGATAACGGACTTGCGGTCGAAAAGGAGAACGGGCTCTGCGCCGACATATCGCCCCCCCCCGCGAAAGCGGCTTCCAAAACCTTGATAAGACTTCGGTTGTTCGTCGCTGTTGGATATCGATGGAATTCCACAAAGGCACGCGAGCATGGCCGCTCCAACCACTCTGGGAATAAGAGTCATTTTTGATTCTCCAGGCGTTAAGCCGTCGCTTCTCAGGTTCCCATGATATCGGGGGAGGTTATTTGGAGCCGCATAAGGCTTTTTACATCAAGGCTTTAGCATATCAATGGGGTAGACGCCGGGAGCTCTTCCCCGTCAGAGCATTACCCCTCCTTTGGAGTGAATGGTCATGCGATTTGCAGGGATTTTTTGCCATCTATTGGTTGGCGCGGTATATTACAAATGTGCAATGTGAACTAGACAGAGACGAAGCTGTCGTTCTCACCAGTTCGGGGCGCGGAGTGTCTTCCCACTATTGGCTGAGAGCCGCTTCTCATTGCTTCGCTTTGCGGCACGCGCACGATGCCGCCTTCTTTCTCATCTGATGGTGGGGGGTGCAGCCATGTCATGGAAAATCGGTTTGAGTTGTTGTCTCGTATCAAGCGTTGCGATGTTCGCCGCTGGAAACGCATTTGGACAAACCGCGGCGACGCGTGTCGCGCGCGGCGATAGCTATTACTTGCAGCGCGCGCAGATCGACACGGCGCATGCCGCCGATCACGCCCGCCTGGCAGAAGAGTACCTGGCGACGAAAGAACCGGTGCAGGACGCCAAAGAACACGCTAAGGCGATTCGAAACGGCGTCCTTTCGGCGCGCCGCAGCCACGCCATGCTCAGCGAAGCAGCGAAAAAAGACGCTGAAATCTCCAAAAAACTCGCTGAGGTCGCCGCGAAGGAAAAGCAACTTCTGGCGCTGGCGGACCGAATCGACCCTCCGGTCGTTGTGCCGGTCATTCGCCCGCGAAGCACTTTTGTGGTTGTCGAAGATCGAGAGCCGTTGCGCTTTCGCCAGTCGTATTATTTCGATGGCGAAGGGCATTTTATCGATTGAGCCGCGTGGGACCATAGTCCGCGGACTGGTCAATCGACAAGGCAGATAACCTGAAAGTTGCATAAGAACATCACGTTTCCAAATTCACGGCCAGTCGATCTCGCAGATGATGAGACCGGCTGGCCGCGTTTATTTCCAGTGGGGATGAACTGCCGAAATACCGCCTCTTGGCGGCGAGACGCAGACATTGTGCAATCAAAAAAGTCATGCGCGCCGGATCATTTTGATTCCCCGCCAGGCATGTCGATTGAGACGGTCATGGCTCAACGACCGGCGTCCCCTCGACCGAATATCACCCCATTCTCAAGGTCGCGGTGGGATGGACTCCCAGGAACCGAGGCCCCGCCCCGTGAGAACTTATCCTGATTGAGCAAGATTCTCCGTTACGGAAAAGAGCAGCGATAAATCGCGTCATTCCGCGCCTCGATCGAAACTGCCGAGGAAGTAAGTCGGGATTCGGCGAGCGCCGATTCCTGGTCGAGCCGACACAAAGTATGGGCCTTTCTTTCCGCTCATGACTTCCGCTGGTGAATCCAATGCGCGCGCTTCCAATCTGCATCGCTCTAGGACTAACGTTCATCGCGGGCTCCGTCGCCCGAGCGGCAGATCGCTGCTGCGACATGTGCGGCTGCAATTGCTGCGTTCAGAAATTCTGCGTTTGCAAAAAGACGGAGAAGGAAATCACCAAGACCTGCTGGGACGTCAAATGTGAAGACGTTTGCGTCCCCGGTTGCAGCGAGTTGTGCTGCGAGGTCTGCAAGCAGGACAAATGCGGCTGCTGGTCCTATAACATTTGGAAGCCCGCTTGCGCGTGCGTCAAAACTCGCCGCGTTCCGGTGAAGACGGAAGTCAAACGCAAGGTGCCGTCTTACGAATGGGTGGTCGAATATCGTTGCGTCAACTGCTGCAAGGGAGGCTGTGGGAAGCCGTGTGAGACCGCTGGCCAGGCGGCTCCCTCCGAGGGGAATGCTCCGCTGGTGGCGGCGGCTCCGACTCCGGTTGTGGCGGCTCCAGTCGTGGCGGCGCCGGCCCAGCCCTACGCGATCGCCGAGAATCCTTCAGCTCGCCGTCAGCAATAGCCAGAGCAGTTACTCGATCACGAAAAACGGGCGGACGAGAGCGGTTTCCGCGCTCTCACCCGCCCGTTGAATTTCCGGCTTCAGGACGAAGCTCAATCGGTGAAGTGGCCGAGTCCATCTTCGTAATAGTTCGAAGAATCCATGTTGTAGAAGTTATCGTCCACGGATTGGGTGGCGGCTCGGCTGGTAGCCAATTCGTTCGAAATCTCGGCGGATTTGAGGGCGACTTCATCCGCCGTGGTCGTTTGCGTTTCGAGCTTCTTGACCATATCGTTGATCTTGGCCAGTCGCGTGTCGATCGTGCTGATTTGCTTGAGGAGGTCGGCCTGTTTTTTCGGATCGGTCTCGGTCTTGGCTGCTGTGGCCAGCTTGGCGTACGAGTTGCGCGCTGCTTGCAGGTGGAATTTCATCGCAGCGGTGTGCTCCTTCACAATGTCGGCAGGCACGGTCTTGTGTGACATTGCATACTTTCTCAGTAGAATCGCGTTGTCGCTGGCATGCACGGTATGCGTCTTGGCGATTGCCAAGCGGTACTTTGCGTCGGGCGTGGTGGTTGTTTCTTGAGCCAGCAATCGAGCCGGCGACGCGCTGACCGCTGTCAGCGCGATGAATAACGCGGCCAGTTTCACGGTCTTCAACATTTGAAATCACTCCCTGTGCGAGATGGTCGGCAGAAACGCTCGTCGTGTTCTGCCACGATAAAGGACCTAGTACTTCCGGACTGTCCGCCGAGATGACGCCGCTGGCACCCGCCCCATCCAACGTTCGCCAGCGATATCAACCTGATCAACAATCGGGCAACCTTCGTGCGCGCCAGCCTGACATTCGTTTCAGGATCATCATCCCGCGCTGGCCCGCCCCGAATTGTATCTCGCCGTTTGGGGCAGAAACAGTCGTTGCGACATCCTGAGTATTCGGAACAAACCGCTCATGTACGCTAATCGGCGAAATCCGACGGCGGCGCATTGCGGTTGGAGATACCCAACGGCCATTTCTCTCCTGCCGGGACGTCATTCCTGACGCCATCTCTTCCAGACTGACCGCTCTTTCGCCAGGCGGTCGCTCTCATTTCTCGATTGCTAGTTCCGGCGCAAGTTTTGCTTCGGTCTCAAATCGTCGCTCTTCGCCACAAACACTCGACTGGAGCAGTTGGAGTGCGATTGGCCGATCGTCGTGATGGACAAAAGTTATGCAAAATGGTTACTTACCGCCACTATTGGCAATGCTTGCAGCCGTGGTCCAACTCGGGGTAGCGACGTCCTCTCCTGCAGAACTTTTACTGCCGGAGCATCCGGCGTTTTTTTCGGCGATTCAGACCCCAGACACCCTGCGGACTGCCCGCCGCCAGATAGCGCAAAAAATCGAAGCCCTCAACAGCGCCCCCGTTGAAGCTAAAGAGAATCAGCAGCAGCGAGACAGCGCGATAGGCCTACTCCGATCGATCGACGTTCTTTACGCTTGCTTTCAAACAATACTGGAGGAGCGGCGTCAATTAAAGGACGAGGAGACCCGAACGATTCATGAGAATGAATCGCTCGCAGATTTTGGACCTGCGGAAGCCAAGCCGTATTCTTTTCTGCTGTTCGAGAATCTCCAGGCGGAGCTTGCATCGCAAAAAGAGCGTGAGACGGCATTGTCCAGCAGGCTGAAAGCTGCCAAAAAGTCGCTGGCCACAGGGCATGAAGGACTCGACCAAACGAAGCAGACAGTCTGGACGAGCAATCCGCTGCTCGCCGAGGCGACAGACTCTTGGGCGCTTTCGTCCGAGGATCTGGAAGAAATCAGGGCCAAAGTCGCTGTCGCCCTTGATCAGGCGGAGGTCGAAAACCTGGAGCTGAGCTTAAAAAACTCACAAGCTCGGGAGGAGTTTCTCAAGGCGAAGCTCAAGACCATCGAGCGCGACGTCAAATTCACCGCGCAAGATCGAGACAAGCACCTCGGAATCCTGGCCGCCGCCGAAGCCAAATTGCGTGATCAACGACGTGATGCGGAATCCGCCCTCCAGGAGATCGGAAAGCAACGAAGCGGTCAGCCCGGCGAATCGACAGTTCAAGACGCGACGTCGAAGCCTCGGGACCCATCCACTCAAGAGCTACATCGCGCCGCTATCGCCGCGCAGCGACAAATCGTGCTGCTCGATCAGCGGATTGACGCCTTGTCTACTCTGCGGACGATGTGGAAGCGGCGCTTTCAACTGGCCAGTGGCGAGGCAGACCCGTCTCGATTAACCGGCTGGCTGGCCGATGTCGACGATTTCAACAAAGAGCTGAAAGACCTCTCTCAAACAAACGAGTATCGAGAATCGGCCCCCAACGCGGCGCTTTTCGCGGCGCCGCCAGTCGCCGCTGGCAGTGGCGCAGAGTACGACGCGGCGCACGCGCTTGCCGAGCGTCAGACGAGCGCATTGCGAGCGCTCTCCGCCGCCAGCCTGATAGAGATCAAATCGATCCAACAGTCGCTCGATCGATTTCACGACGAACTGAAGGCGAAAATTCCGCAGGCCAAACAAAACTGGCTGACCGCGCCCCTGCTAAAGCTATGGAACTTCGAAATCGCCGGCGAGGACGATGAAGCGGTTACGCTCGGAACCGTGGTGATCCTGCTGGCGTACATCCTGGCGGGCGTGGCGATCGCCTTGTTGATCAGCCGAATCGTGCGAGGACGGTTGCTGGCCCGTCTCGGAATTCACCATGGCGCGGCCGACGCACTGAAGTCGATCTTGTTTTATGTGCT
>DASXPZ010000502.1:0-3321 GCA_036493275.1 Pirellulales bacterium | reverse complement strand
TGAACTGGTGATTTCACTGAAGCCCGACAAGACGACCCTCAAACCGGGCGACACGGTGAATGTCGACGTTCAGGTGACTGACGCCAACGGCAAGCCGGTGAGTGCCGAAGTCTCTCTGGCCCTGATCCAGAAAAACCTGTTGTCGGCGTTTCCGGAGCAGGCGGCGGCGATCGATGCGTTTTTCAACGGCGGAATGCGGCAAGTCTCGATCCGCGCGACGACGAGTTGCGTATTCCGGTACGCGCCGCCGACGCGGCCGATCAATTTGTTTCTGCTGGCGGAGGAAGACCGGAAAAAGATCCTCGAATTGGAATCGGCGGCACGCTCTGCGACGCCGCAAATGGTCGAGCAAAAAATGATGCGCGGCGGAAGATTTAACAAGAAACTCTCTGATTCGGCGAAGACGGAAGACAACGTCGAACTTTTTTCCGATGCACGGAGTGATCAGGAGATCAGCGCCCGGATTATTGTCCAGAATGAGGCAGAAGAGCTGCTGGAGCTTGCGGAAACGGCCGAAGACGCCCCCGCTTTCGGTCTGTCGCAATCAGGCGCCTTCTACAATCCGAATGATATCCAGCGGGCGGGCGCCTCACCAACGAATCGTCCGGCCGGCGCGATGGGCGGCGGTATGGGTGGGACGGGTGTCATGTCGGGGAAACGACGTGGATTCGCCAAAAACTCAACGAGCACCGACGCGTTGCGTCGTAAATCTGGGGGCGGCAAGGAGCTTGCCGGCTTGGGCAATATGATGCCCTATCGGACGACAATGTCGTTGGAGATACGCCAGGGCCCACTCGATTTTTCGGGCGACAGCGACGACGACAACTACAACGCAATCCACGACAATGTCTGGTTGGATTTGAATGCTTCTGGCGCCGTTGCGAGCTGGGCCGCAAATGGAAAGCTTAACTCGAACGGTTTGGGGACGTTCCAATTGAATCGTGGCGATTCACACTTCAGTCTGGGCTTGGAATCACTCGCGCAGCAGACTAACGGCACCGTCCTCGCGCTCAACTACTACGGCGAGTATCAGGTCGTCAATGGGCTGTCGGTGCGCGCCCTGCAGGAATTCGCCAAAGATGGGCTGGAAATCATGCCCGCGATGGCTGCGGCCGAGACCGCCTACTGGAACCCGCGGATCGTCACCGACAAAGACGGCAAGGCCACGCTGGCGATTCGCCTCCCCGATCGGTCGACCTGCTGGAAGCTCCTTTCCAAGGGAATCAACGCCGAGGCGCTCGCCGGCCAGAGCGAAATCGAGCTGATCTCGAAGAAAGACCTGTTCGGCGAGATGAAGACGCCGCTGGCCTTCACCATCGGCGATAAGGCCGATGTGCTCGTCGAGATCCACAATGCGACTCTCAAGGAGGGGAAGATCGAGGTCAAATTCAAGAGCACGATCGGCGACCAGACGATCGAGCTCAAGAAGTCAATCGCCGTGACGAAGATCGGCATCGAAGAAGTCAGTTTCCCCGTGGAGATCACGGCCGGCGATGCCGCGCAGTTCGAACTGACGGTTTCGAGCGGTGAGCTGAAAGACGTCTCGAACCGCACCGCTTCACTCGTGCCGTACGGCGCTCCCGTTTTTGCCACGGCAAGCGGCACGGCGGCGCAGAATACGTCGCTGATCGTGCAGCACCCGGCGGGAATGGCGGCCGAGAATCCGCAACTCGAGCTGGTGATCGGGCCGAGCGTCAACCGCACGCTGCTTGATGCGGTCATCGGCGGCAGCGCGAGCCTGTATGAACGATCGCCGGTGAACTCGGCGCAGCTGTCGAGCGACATCGAGCGGGCGATTTCCGACACGCTGGGGGGCGTCGCGCTCCTGAAGATGATCGGCGCCACGCGCACGGCGGAAACCCCTGAAGCGCAGGCCCTCTCGGGGAAGATCACTTCGGCCGTGTCGCAACTCGTGTCGAGCCAGCGCGACGACGGAGGATGGAGCTGGGCGGGTCGCCCGGCGAGCGAGCGGTCTGACCGCTACATGTCGAGCCGCGCGATGTGGGCGCTCTCCGCCGCGCGCGGCGCGGGTTTCGCCGTGCCGCAGCCGATATTCGACAAGGGAGTGCAGAATCTGAATACGGCGTTCGCTGCCGCGGGCGAGTCCGACAACGAAGGCAAAGTGATCATTCTGCAAGGCCTGGCCGCGGCCGGCGCCGCCGACTTCGCGCACGCCAATCGCCTGCACCGCAACCGCAACGCGCTGAGCGCGTCGGGGCTGGTGCACCTGGCGCTGGTCTTCAGCAAACTCGACCGCCAGGATTTTGCGAAAGATCTGCTGGCCCTGGCCAAGGCGAAAATCTCGACCAAACCTCGCGCCCGCGGCGCGGTTGAGGCGGATGAGGCGCTCAAGGGCTGCATTCCGTGGATGCAGTCGGGAGTGGAATTGCGCGGCCTGTATCTTTTGGCCCTGAATGCCGTCGAGCCGGGCGGGGCGATCAACGGCGAACTGGCCGACTGGCTGATGGCGGCCCGCGTCGGGTCGCGATGGAGCCCGGAAAAGGCGAACGGCGCCGTCATCGCCGCGCTGGCCGACTGGTTTGGTCGCGCCAAACTCACCAATGAAAAGTACACGCTGACGATCTTTGCCAACGACCGGCAGGTCGACAAGTTCACGATCGACCCGGCCGTCGAGCCCAGCCGGGTCGTGCAAGTCCCCGCCAGGATGCTGGCGGCCGGTAAACCGCAGCGGATCAATATCGACATCGAAGGGCGCGGCACGTTCAGCTACAGCGCCGTGCTGGCGGGGTTCGTTCCGGCCGACAAGCTGAAGGGGACGACGAACGACTGGCATTTCAGCCGGCATTACGAACCGGCCCTGCGGATGCTCGACGGCGAGGCGATTCCGCGCGGGTTTGGCGTGTTGACGGGAGGTTACACGGCATTCAAAAACCCGCTCACGCAATTGCCGCTGGGCGAGCGGGGTGAAGTGTCGATCCACCTGTGGCGCGACCGGATGACCGGCGCCAAGGACGAACAGCTCGATTACCTGATCTATACCGAACCGATCCCCGCGGGAACGTCGATTCTCACCGATTCGATCAAGGGGACGTTCGACCGCTACGAGATCACGCCGGGGGCGATCACGTTCTATCTGGGTGACCGCCCGCACCTGGGGGGGATTCAATATTCACTCGTCGGCTATTTGCCCGGCAAATACAGGAACGTCCCGTCGATTCTGCGGAGTTTTTATCAGCCCGAGCGGATCGCGATCGCCAAAGATCTGCCGCTGGACGTGCTGGCCCGCGGACAGAAATCGAAAGACGTTTACAAGCTCACGCCGCAGGAACTGTATGAATTCGGCAAGCGGTTGTCGGCGAA
>DASXPZ010000501.1:0-5187 GCA_036493275.1 Pirellulales bacterium | reverse complement strand
ACGGCCACGCCGCTCGAACGGGCCCGTCGCCGGCTGAAAGATTTCGAAGCGCGCGGCGAGAAGGTAAGCTTGGAGGAAGTACTGGCCGACCAGGCGGAGCGCGATCAGCGCGACGCCGAGCGCAACGTCGGCCCGCTGCTGGCCGCTACCGACGCGATCGTGCTGGTGACCGACGAGATGTCGACCGATGAAGTCGTCGATCACCTGGAGAGTCTGGTGCGGTCGCGAATGATGAGAGCGTCTCAACAACCGGGGTAGTATTTCCAATGGCCAAACGCTCGCTGGCCAAACGACTCTGGTACGACTACATGCGCGTTCTGCTGCGCGTGGGGGGAGTCTCGCTTTACCATCTGCGAATCTCGGGACGCGAGAACGAGCCTACCACCGGGGGCGCACTGATCCTCTCGAACCATCAGAGCCATCTCGACCCGATGTTGATAGGCCTGGTGTTCGATCGGCGCTTGAATTTTCTCGCCCGCGAGACGTTGTTTCGCTTCGCGCCGCTCCGCTGGCTGATTTTGTCGCTCGATTCGATTCCGATCGATCGCGACGGACTGGGACTCTCGGGGCTGAAGGAGACGCTGCGCCGGGTGAAGCAGGAGGAGATGGTGGTTATCTTTCCCGAGGGAACGCGTTCGCCTGACGGCGAAGTAGCGCCGCTCAAGCCCGGTTTCGCGGCGCTGGCCAAGCGCGTGCGAGCGCCGCTAGTTCCAATGGGGTTGGACGGCGCCTTTCAGGCCTGGCCACGGACGCGCCCCTATCCGCGCACCGGGACCATCCACGTCCACATCGGCCGCCCGATCACGCCCGAAGAAGCCCACGCGCTCGACGATCGGGCATTAGTATCGCTCGTCGAAGAGCGCATCCGCGAATGCCACGCAATCGCCCGGACGAATCGCTTGCGCGCAATGGCCCGCTGGAGCGAGCCAACGGAGCTTTACTTGAAAGAAACGAAAGCAAAGCCGGCGGCAGACGTGGCGGAAGAACGCGCGGCGCCGCGCGGCGCGCAAGCGGCTGTGCTATCGGGCCATTGAGGCCGTGTCGTCCGTCATTCGCCTTGAATGCAATACAAATTCTCCTTGCCGCGAAGCAGAATCTGGTGACCGACGATCGCGGCCGAGGCGTCGAAGCGATCGTCAAGCTTGTTTGTCCCCAGGACTTCGTACTCTCGCCCGCGTTTCAAGACCGCTGTGGTCCCTTCGCGGCTCGTGAGATAAATCCGGTCGGCCGCCCCCACGGGCGCGGCATAGATGTTCGCGATCCCTTCGACTCGCTTGCGGTCGATCAAGGGGGCGCCGGTCGTGGCGTCGAGGCAGGAGTAGATTCCCTTGTTGCCCTGCATGAAGCAAAGCAAATCTCCATACAGTAGCGGCGAAGGGACGTATGACATTCCCGGCTCTTTGCGCTTCCAGGCAATCTTGTCGGTGTCGGTGATATCGCCCGTCGAGTCGAGCGGAATGGCGTACGCCACGCTCCCCATGTAGCCGGTCATCACAAAGACCAGCTTGCCATCGGTCACAGGGCAAGGAATGCAGGCCATCACCTGGCCGCCGCACTCCCAGATCACCTCCCCATTTTTCAGATCGTAGCTACGCACGCGCTTGCTCCCGCTCACGATCACCTGCGTGCGGCCATTGTGTTCGACGATCAGCGGCGTAGCCCACGAAGAATTCTCGTCACGATCGACTTTCCAACGCGTCTCGCCGGTCAGCGCATTGAGGACCATGATGTTCGAGCCCCCTTGGTGATCCCAATTCACCACCAGCGAATCGCCGTGAACGACGGGCGAAGTTCCCTCGCCGAAATAATTGAAAACCTGCATCTTGCCCAGGTCGCGACTCCATTTCTTATTACCGGCCAGGTCGTAGCAATAGACTCCGCGCGAGCCGAAGTTGACGTAGAGCAGCTTGCCATCGGTCATCGGCGAGGCCGAGGCGAAGCTGGCGTCGAGATGATGCCCCTCATGCGGGACTTCTTCCTTGGCCATCTGCTCCCACAGGCTCTTGCCTGTGCGGCGGTCGACGCACATCACGACGAACTGGTAGAAGTTTTTGGGCCGCTGGATCTTAAAGGGATTATTTCGCTCTTCGGCGAGCGGCTCCAACTCGACTTCGCGATCGGTCTTGATGGCCGTGGTCAGAAAAATCTGATCGCCCCAGATGATCGGCGAAGCGGTGCTTTCCCCAGGGATCTTCACTTTCCATTTGACGTTCGACGTCTCGCTCCAGGTGGTGGGCGGGTTGCCGAGAGGAGCGACGCCGGTGGCCAGCGGGCCGCGCCACTGATGCCAGTTTTGCGCGATCTCCTTCGAAACTTCGGGCTCGGCCGCAGGCGACACCGCGGTCAACGCAAACAGAAAGAAGACGCCAAACGTGCATTGAACGGTTTTCATAATATGATCCTGGAAGAGAAAACGCCCCGGGGCGCAATGGATCAGGCAGCCTGAATCGTAGTGTTTCAGCCCAATGGCGACAACGCCGTGACTCTGCAGTCGCCGCGCCGTGAAGCGAATTACTGGATCCCGGCGCTCGGCTTCGCAGCCACTGCGGGTGTCAGCGGAGCAATCCGTTCGGGCGTGACTAGCGTCATACGCACGATCTTGTGCGGTTTGCCGATCCCATTTTTCTGGTCGGGCCGTTTGTCGCAAAGGACAAATGTCTCACCCCACTTGCCCTCGAATCCGGTGTTGGCTTCATAGACGCGGAGCGCGGGGATCACAAACTTACCAGACTTGATCGATCGCTTTTCGTCGATTTCGGACAGACGGACCGCGACCTCAACAACGGCTTGATCGGCGCCATGCTCGGTCACACGAGTTTCGACGCGGGTTCCATACTCACGCATTTCGACGGAATTTGCCGCGGCATCTTTGGGGACGGGGAATTCGCCTCCGGAATTAAATTTCGCCGGCTGGCCAAAGGCCGAGGCAATGTTTGGCTCGGCGATTACTGTAGCCACCTGGGACTGACGCATCCCGTTGATCACGCCGTGGGCCGGATCATCCGCAGTCAAGAAGAAGGAATGAGAACGCGTGTCTTCTGGCACAGGAGTTTCTGCGATTTCGGCTTGCAGGCGTTTCAGCAGGGCGGACTCCGGCGTCAGAGTTATGCCTGATGCTCGCATTTTGGCCCTTATGTTGCGGGCGGCGGTGACGTCAACGTCGATTACTTTCACTCGGACGAGCACCGCGGCCGGCTGCGGTTCGTCCGCCGCGGCCTGAGTGATCATTTCACAAAAGACCAACCCAAACGTGAGCGCAAAACGGTGCATGAAAAGCCCTTTCGGCTGAAGGAAGGAATAGGGGCTGCCGCAGGGCGGGTAAGTACCACCGCGGAAGGGGAAGCGTCAATCGCGATTCTCGCTGGCGCCCACCATCGGACGCGGGAGCGATTGGCGTGTTTTGCCGTGCTGAGATCTGCCAGCACACCGTCTAACTTCGCGTCCGGCTAGCAGGGAGGCAGACATTTTCCGGCGTCAAGGCTTCGGCGGCGGCGCGCGATATTCAACGGTGCACTTCGGTATGTTGCGCTGGAGTTTCGCGACTCCTTCGTCCGACACTTTCGTCCCAGTTAGTCGAACTTCTTTGAGAGTGGTGATCGGCTCCAGATAAACCAGGCCAGCGTCTGTGACGGCGGTCGACTCAAGTTGCAGGATCTCCAAGTCTCGCACGCGGACTAAGCAGCGCAGGCCTTCGTCCGTGATCGGGCTCCCCTGGAGATCGAGATACCGGGCGCCTCGGAAGACGTTGATCTGGTCAACCATGCCGGCCAGTTCTTGATCGTTGAACGGGCGTTCGGCCTGATAGGGCGAATCGGGTCTCCCCAGGCTGATCCGTAGGGCGTTGTAGAAATACTTGTCGTCGCCGACCAGGTTCCGCAGCCACTCCGGTCCCAACAGCTCGACTCCATAGCTGCCTCCCAGCTCATCGATCGCTCGAATCGCCGCTCTGCGCGTGTGATAGTTACGCGCCGTAATGGCCAACGCAACGCAGAGCAACGTGACGACGATGAAAATCGTCCGAAGCGAATATTGCAGCCAACGCCGTTTGTGGTTGATGTTCATGCGAGGTGGAACAGAAACCAGCGGCGGCTGCGCGACCGAGGCCGCGAAGGCAGACCGGGTCAAACAATTTGGGCCGCGCTGCGTAATTCCAATAGCTCTTGTTAGAATGGCGCGGCGACTGCATACGGCACGACGCGTCGGCCCTCGAAAACTCCGTCAGGCAATTTGACGAGTCGAGAACTCGCGGCCCAATCGCGAATTAGAAAAACGGCACGAACTGTTGAGAATCGCTCGTAAGGCCTTCGGGCAAGGAGATCTGAAAGCTCTTTTCCCAGTCATCAACCTTTATGATCAGGGTCGCCATTGAGCCAACGGCAGCTCGGCAGGAATCTCGCATGCCGAGAGAGCCATCGCCGACTCGCTCAACCCGAAAACGCGCGCCCTCGATCTCTAAATAGGCCTCGACGTTTGCCGAAAACCCGGTTTGCCAATGAATCGCCATGTCGGATTTAACCCCCGAAGAACGCGCCCGTCGGTATGTGGAAAACAGAAGCCGTGAACTCGATAGGCAACTAGGTCAGGGCCAGGACGGGATGGTCTGGCTATCGTTAAAAGGCAAGTCTACGCTCGTGGTGAAGGCTTTCTATCGCGAGCGGAATTACTGGTCTGAAGTTCAATGCTATCAGAGGCTTCAGGAACATTCAATTACTCGGCTCCACAGCTTCGCAATACCAGGTAGTGGGGGATTAGAAAGTTGGTCGCCAGCGATCAGCGAAAGTAAAACGACGAGGCCTGAAAGAATCCTGTCTCTGGAAAAAGGCGATGGATTCGTTCGGCCTCGATGGCCTCTTCGGGAGTTAAGTCCATTGGTTCGCCATTGGTCCCGTTGCCGGGCATGACGAAGTGTATCCACAGCCCTCCCTCCCCTTCTTCACCGAAGATCCAAAGCAATCCTGGCGCGCTGACTGGGTCTGCTGCCATAGGTAGGGCCCTCACCCAGATGTCGCTATCTGGAGATAATTGCCTGGACGTGAATACGCTATGGCGCCCCCGAATCCAGTTGACGTGGTAGGCCACGATGATCGCCACCACTGTCACCACCACGAACATCGTCCGAAGTGAGTAAGGCCAGCGGCGACGGAGGGGTGGAGTGGGCATTACTGTCCTTAGTGTTGTGCCTGGCGG
>DASXPZ010000500.1:0-4086 GCA_036493275.1 Pirellulales bacterium | reverse complement strand
GCGCACCGATGAGCGCCAAGACAGATGCTCGATGGCCAGTAGCAGCATCCGCGTCAGCGCCTGCTCGTCGAACAGCCGGAGCCGCGGCCGAACCAGCTCGACGTCGTCGAAGATCGCGTCGGCCCAATGCCCCTTCTCATCGGTATCGCCCGCCAAAGCGTCATACGCCAGCCAACGAGCGCCCAGCAGGTCGATGATCGCGCCCGGCTGCTGCTGCGCCGCCAGCATCCGGCCACAGCGGTCGCAGCTGGCTTCTTCCGGCTCCCAGCGCAACTCCTGGATATAGAGCGCGGCCAGTTGTCCGTTGAATCCGTGTCGGGCGATCCCCTCGGCCAGCCAATCGACCGGTGTCCGATCGGGATCGATTTCCGGCGAAGCGAAGCGGAGCCAATAGAGCCGGATGTAGACCTCGGCTTCCGGCGAGTTTGCGAGCTGGGCGACAAACCGCGCGTAGGTCGCGGCAACGTCGCCGGCGCAAGCGCGCTGCCACTCGGACGTCAACTGCTTCCAGCGATCGCGCGGAGACGCCTGCTCGGCGGGCGTCGCGGTCAGCGGAGTGTTCTGCGCAGGGGGCGGCGGCGAGGTGGGTTCCCACAAGCTCGACGCCGTTTCCAACACGATTTGATCCGCCGCCTCATTCCGTTTGTCAGGGAGCGCATATTGGCAAATCCACTCGTAGGCGTCGCGCAACCGCCGAAAGTGCAATGGATGCTGTTCCGGCTTGAAGCGCTTGATCCGACGCGTGTAGGCCCGCTTCACGTCGCGCTCGCTGGCGTCACGCGCAACTCCGAGAATTTCGAACGGGTCGGCCGGCCAATCGTCCAGATTCATCGAAAGATCGTTGGACGACACGACAGGCGCCTCGGCGCGAGAGTTTGAAAAAATGGAGCGAAGGACCAATTGTTGAACGATCGAGCGCGGCGCTATTGGTCAGGAACGGGGCGCGGTTCGACCTCGATGGACGGAGCGCTTTCGACTTCCTTCGGCGACTCTGCCTGATAAACGCGCTCTCCCTGAAGGATTGGCTCGCTGTTCAGTGGAATGCGTGGACTGATGGCCGGGTTGGCTCTCTTGCGAGCTCGCTTGATCTTCTCTTCAGTTAGGATGTGCGGCTTTGTAGACTGCTTGGGCTTTGGGGTAACGCCAGGCTTCATCGGATCGTACGTCGGCGACGGAATGGTGGGCAGGTTTTGGGGCGGTTGCGGTTGCAACTGCGGATAGTTCTGCCGTTGGGGGGCTAGAAACTTCGACTTGCGAGATTCCTCTCGCGAGCAACGGCTGACGGCCGAGACGCACATCAAGACAAGAAACACGCCGATCGATCTGGCCCAACCGGTCCCTTTATTCGCGGCCGTGGCTTGCGCCGTGGCCACTTCGCGTTCTTTTTGAGTCGCCGGAGCGAGGCGAGGTGGCTTGGGAGGATGGAGAATTGTGTCGACAAATTCGGCGTCGAGCGCGGCGATCTTCGGGAATTGTTTCTTGAATCGGCGCGTCGCGGCTTGCCAGGCTTTGAAATCCGTCTGCCAGGCGAGCAGCGCTTCTTGCTGGCGCTCCGCGCGATCGATCGGGCGGAGCACGAACATCTCGAAGATCTTCTCGGCCACGGTCCGTTCGTTCGGTTCCTGGCTCCGACTCGAATTCTTGTTGGAAGGCGCGCCTACAAGGCCACTCGCGGCGACTTCGGACAGCACTGCCTGGCGGTCGACGTGCAAACCGGCCGAAAGCCCTCGCAGCCGGGCCACCAGCGCCGGCGACGACTGACAGCGGCTTAAAAGGTCGAACCATTGCTCGGCCCGTTCGCTGACTTCGACGTCGAAGAAACGCTCGGCAAATTCTTCAATCGGAGCGCGCAGCATTTCGTTCAAGCGTTCGCGGAGGATGCGCTCAGCGCGGGAGCTGTCGACTGAGGCGCTGAAATCGTAAGGCGCAAGAGCGCCAGTCAGCGTTTGCCAGGCGACGACGTTGTCAGAACTCAGAAAAAAGTCGGCCTCGCCAACCTGTTTAAGAAACGCCGCCCGCACCGCGTCTTGCGGCGCGTCTTCGGCTACGCCGAGCGCGGCGCAGGCCCAACGCCGCGCCTCTTCCTCAACCAGGGCGGGCCGCTCAGTCATCCGACTGGTCCTCTTCGCTCGAATCGTCGGGTTGCGTGTCGTGCTGATCGAGAAAGCTCTCAAGCGCCTGGCGGTGTCGCTCGATC
The DNA here is from genome assembly GCA_036493275.1 of Pirellulales bacterium. Taxonomy (GTDB): domain Bacteria; phylum Planctomycetota; class Planctomycetia; order Pirellulales; family JACPPG01; genus JACPPG01. Next base: position 1,889 of record DASXPZ010000500.1, on the reverse strand, counting down.
GCCTCGCGATCGTTCAATTGCAACGCCCCTTCGAAACCGTCGATCAATACCGAAAGGACGTCCCGGGCGTCAAGCGACAGCTCTTGAAAAACTCGCTCCGCGCGGCGCAGCAGAAAGCGGTTAGGCGCCTCTTCCCGCGCCACGGTCTTCAGATCCTGCATCTGGCGCACCGCCGCCTCGACCTCTTTGGACGAAAGTCCGTGGGCGTGCTTGGTGATCAGGTGCGTCACCTTTTTCTTCGTCGAGACCACGACGACTTCGACTTCCAGTACTCCGTTCAGATCGTACGTGAAGCGAATGTCGACTGATTCTTCGCCCGCTGGCGAACGAGGAAGCCCTGTGACTTCGAACTGCCCTAGCGGCAGGTTCCCTTCGACGCGGCGGTTTTCTCCCTGGAAGACGTTGATGATGATTTCGGTCTGATTGGGGCTGACCGTGTAGACCCGTTCGACACGGCTGACCGGGATCGTGGTGTTGCGCTGAATGATCGGCAGAAAATATCCGGTCCGGCGGTCTCGGCCGAACATCTTCGACGTTTCAACCCCCAATGTGAAAGGGCAAACGTCGGTCACCACCATGTCTTGCACGCCGGCGTGGTGCGCAATCAGGCCGGCTTGCACCGCGGCGCCCAGGGCGACCACTTCGTCCGGGTTGAGTCGATGCCGCGGTTCTTTGCCGAACAGGTGGGTCACCAACTCGATGACCGCGGGCATGCGCGTGGCGCCTCCGACCAGGATCACCTCTTGAATGTCGTGTCGCGTCAGCCGAGCGTCGCCCAGCACGCGGCGCAGCGGAAGTTCGACGCGCGAGAGCAAATGCCGGGTCCATTGTTCGAACGCGGTTCGCTCGATCGGAACCTGAGGCGAGTCATCGCGATAATCGCCGTCGCGGCTGCAAAGCCGGACGCTGGTCGCCGACTCGGCCGAAAGCTTGCGCTTGGCGACTTCGCACTGCTGCAGCAAACGCGCGACCATCCGCGGCGATTCCATCTCGGTCCGCTCGAACGCCATGCCTGCCGACTCAAGCACCCGCGCAACCAGCGTGCGAGTAAAATCTTCGCCCCCCAGAAAGCTCTCGCCCGACGAGGCGCGGACTTCGAGCGAGCCTTCGAAGATTTCGACGATCGAGACGTCGAACGTGCCGCCGCCAAGATCGAAAATCAACAGCAGCTTTTCGCTATCGGTCTCATGAAAACCGTAGGCCAGCGCGGCGGCCGTCGGTTCGTTGACGATCCGATCGACGACAAAGCCGGCCATCTGCCCCGCGGCGATCGTCGCTTTGCGCTGGCGGTCGTTGAAATAGGCCGGCACCGTGATCACGGCCGAATTGATTTCTTCGCCCAGAAACTGCTCGGCGTCGTGCTTCAGGGAGCGCAGCACCAGGCTCGAAAGCTGCTCGGGCGTGAACTCGCGATCCCCCAAGCGGGTGCGCTGGTCGGAGCCCATCAATCGCTTGAACAGGGCCGCGCAGCGTTCTGGATAAAGGACCTGCAATTCGCGCGCGGAGCGACCGACCAGCAGATCCCCTTTGGGATCGATGCCGACGACCGACGGAGTCAGGGCGTCGCCGAGCGCATTGGGGATGACGCGCGGGCCGTCATCCGTCAGATGAGCTACCAGCGAGTTGGTTGTGCCGAGATCGATGCCGAGTATTTTCGTCATGCCAAGACCTGCCCAGCGCCAGGGGAGTTAGTCCTTTATAATGCCACGAGGCGGGGGGTAATGCCAGCGATGCGCGGGATAGGAAATTGCGAAGTCTAGATTCGTCATTCCGATTTCGATGGCTGCCCCCTCTGAGGCCGGTCTTGGTCGAGCTTCCTCCGGGGTCGAAGACCCCGGCCACAGAATCTTGTCAGGGAGCTTCTCTGAGCCTCTCTTGCGCCGATTGTC